>NZ_DJLC01000092.1:0-36937 GCF_002434875.1 Acinetobacter sp. UBA6526
GAAGTGTCTATGATCAAGCGGTAGATCGTGATAGCGCTTATGAATTACTACAACAGAAAGTACTTCAACAAGCTCAACAAAAAGAAGCTGATGCTCTCGCTAAACAGCAAAGTAAAGAACAAGAAATTTTAGCCAAACAACAAGCAAAAGAACAAGAACGTTTTGCTAAAGAGCAGCAAAAAGCGGCGGAGAAAGCACAACGTGATCGCGAAAAATTAACACAAGATATTGTTGGAACATTCGCCAAAAGTGCGGCAAGAAGCTTAGGCGGCAGCACAGGTCAAAAAATTGTACGTGGTTTGCTCGGTTCGCTATTTGGAAAGAAATAAAAGCTTTTCCAATGATTAATCAAGGGATAATTTATTATCCCTTATTTTTTTTATGGAATTTATTCTAAGATGTATTGCAAATACATTTTATAAGATGTATTTTAAATGCATCTTATAAATCTTAGCCAAGAGAGATCACTCATGACTCCGCAGCAAATCGACCTAGTAAAAGCTACTGTTCCTGTTCTCCGTGAAAATGGTGTCGCGCTAACAGGGTACTTCTATAACCGTATGCTGGGCAATAATCCTGAATTAAAAGAAACCTTTAATATGGGACATCAACGTAGCGGTGCTCAGGCTCAAGCACTCGCAGGTGCTGTTTTAGCTTATGCAGAAAATATTGAAGACCCCTCTGTGCTACTCCCTGTCGTCGAGTTAATTGCACACAAACATGTCAGCCTGAATATTCAAGCACCTGACTACAATATTGTGGGTGAGAATCTTCTGCATTCAATTAGCGAAGTTCTTAGTATTTCTATGGAAGACCCACTAATTGATGCTTGGGCGGCGGCTTATGGTCAGTTGGCAGATCTTTTCATTAACACAGAAAAAGCAATTTATGATCAACACCAACAAACCAAAGGTAGTTGGTTAGGTTGGCGTAATTTTAAAATTGCGAAAAAAGTTATCGAAAGTGAAGAAATCACTTCGTTCTATCTCGAACCTGTCGATGGTGGCGATTTACCAAAATATGAAGCAGGCCAATACATTTCAGTTCGTGTATTTGTTCCTGAACTCAACTTAAAACAACCTCGTCAATATACTTTATCAACTTGCCCGCAAAGCGATTACCTTCGTATCTCAGTCAAACGAGAAGATGAAAAAGGCGATCTCGCAAGTGGTTGGGTATCTAGCACTTTACATAGTTTGATAGAAGGTGCTGAAATTGAAGTATCCGCACCTACAGGTAATTTCTATCTGATTGATAGCAGTAAACGCAATGTATTTATTAGCGGTGGTGTTGGCTTAACTCCAATGATCGCGATGCTAAATCAACTCGTAACACTGGATATGCCGCAACCAGTTAGCTTTATCCATGCATGTCGCAGTAGCCATGTTCATGCCATGAAAAAGCATATTCATGCGCTTAAATCACAATATCCTCGCTTGAGCACATTCACAGCCTATGAATTCCCACATCAAAATGATGTACTAGGTGAGGATTATGATCTCGCAGGACGCTTAGATTTGAGTTCAATCGATACGGCGATCTTGCCAGCAAATGCCGATTATTATTTATGTGGCCCTATGCCGTTTATGGCAGAGCAACACAAAGCGCTGGTTGCTCGTGGCATTCCAGCTGAAAACATTCATAGCGAAGCATTTGGAACAGGCGGCGTAAAACTAAGCTGATCTCGATCAGTGTTTTGCATAAGGCTAGTCGGTGAGATAGACTAGCCTTTTCTATCTATAACAATAGATTGGGCGAAGTTATGCAACTCAATAAATTTACTGATTATGCATTAAGGATTTTATTGTATGTCGCTCGTCCAAGCGATGTGCCTTATACGATCGCCGATATAGCCAAAGACCTCCATGTCTCACAAAATCATTTAGTGAAAGTGGTTCACTTTATGGGCAAACAACATTGGATTGTCACCATCCGTGGCAAAGGCGGCGGAATTCGCCTAAATCCAGATGCACGTAATATCAAACTCGGTGAAATTGTTCGTATTTTGCAAGGTAATCACCAAATCGTAGAATGTAATACCCCACCTTGTGTATTGCGCTCACAATGTGGTCTTAAAGGTATCTTAGATCAAGCTCTAGAAAGCTTTTATCAAAGTCTTGACCGCTATACTTTAGGCGAAGTTTTGCAACACGGTATTCTACCGTCCTCTCAAAGCTCTCATATTGATTTTTTACAACTCACTCAAAAAGCTTAACCATCACATTCGCACGATTCCCTGACATCCTTTATAATAGCTTTGCTATTTCAATTCAAAAGTAAGCTTCTATGCGTCAGCGTCAACAATCTAAAGACACCAAAGCCAAACTCGCACCTAAACAAAAAATCAGTTATGAAAAGAAAACTGATCCTGCATTAACTGAGTATGCGGTACAGTCTTTAAATTGGTTACGCCAAGCTGAGTTTTTAATGAGTGCGCCTAAGCTCGCTTTGTGCGTAGAAGATACAGGCTATGAAATTGCATTTGCAGGACGTTCGAATGCTGGTAAATCAAGTGCAATCAATGCACTAACCAATCAAAAGCAACTTGCACGCGCTTCTAAAAAACCTGGTCGTACTCAAATGATCAACTTTTTTAGTTTGGGCAATCCTGACCAACGCTTAGTCGACCTACCTGGTTATGGCTATGCTGCCGTTCCTGAAGCCATGAAAATCGTATGGCAAAAAGAACTTGAAAACTACTTGATCCATCGTAAGAGTTTACAAGGTCTCGTACTGTTGATGGATATTCGCCATCCATTACAACACTTTGATTTAATGATGTTGGAATGGGCACACTCTCGTCATTTATTTGTACATATTCTTCTAACAAAAGCGGACAAACTCAACCGTGGTCCTGCAAATAAAACTTTGCTGGAAGTCAAACAACAGTTGAAGAAAATGAAACTTGATTTCTCAATTCAATTGTTCTCATCGCTCAACCGTATCGGTTTAGAGGAACTCTCAAGCGTGATGGCTGGTCGTTTGAATTATACGCTCGAACAACCGTCTGAATTTGACTTAAATGAAATCCCAGAAGTGTCTGAAACAGACATTGAAGAATAAAAAATGCATTTCATGCAACTTGATGCATTAAATAAATTTTAATTGTCCCGAATTGCTAAACACAAACACTAGGTCGTTTGCATATACTGCTTAGTGTTGGTTCATTGCACTATCGATTAGGACTAAACGATGAAATTACTATCATTTGTGAAGAACAAAGTTCTTGGTTCTTCGATTGACTATAAAATCCTCCCTCGAAAAGTAAAATTTGATTGGGAAAAAACACCTGTAGATTGGATTCCAAACCAGCCTTTTGCCAGCTATTTTATTAATGAGATTAACAATATTTTGCCTGCTGGTGAGTTTTGGTTTTGCCGTTTGTACAACAAAGTACTGCCAGAAATTACTGATGAGAAATTAAAAGAAGATGTTCAAGCTTTTATTCGTCAGGAAGCAATGCACGCTGTTGCGCATACATCTGCAAATAAAGAATATCTAAGCCAGCGCAATATTGATATTCAACGTAACTTAGACATCATGGATTTCTTATTTACCAAAGCTTTGGCTGACAAACCTTTCGGCAAAGAAGTACCTAAGATACTTGACCATCAATGGGATTTATTCCGCTTAGGTGTGATCGCTACCGTTGAACATATGACCTGTGTTCTTGGTAAATATGCACTCTATAATAAACGCTGGGAAGAGCTCGGTGCTGATCCTGAAATGATCGATTTGATCAAATGGCATGGGTCAGAAGAAATCGAACATCGTACAGTTGCATTTGATCTCTACCGCCATTTAGGCGGTGGCTATATTGCACGTTACTACCTTAGTGTTGCCGTAATTGTTGGCGTTCTAGGACTTTGGGTTGATGGTGCAGCGCATATCATGAGCCAAGATCCACGCTTTGCTGATAAGAAACCAAGTCTATTCAAGCCTTGGGTTTGGCTAGAATGGTATAAGATCGGCAGCAAGGACAACCAAATTCTTCCAAATCCAATTTGGTTGGTTGCTCAGCAAATTGATTACTTAATGCCTTGGTATGACCCTGTAAAAGAAGGGAATACTCAAGATGCTGTGAATTACCTCAATAACTCACCAGCTGCAAAACGCGCTTTACAACAAGCTGCGTAATTCAAGTTAATAAAAAAAGTAGGAGTTATCTCCTGCTTTTTTTACGCCTGATGTATAGGGGGAAAATCAGCTTGGTTCTGTTTCTACTTGCTTCGCATAGCGATCAACAACCACACTAATCATCATATCGCCCTGTACATTCACAACGGTTCGCACCGTATCCAACAAACGGTCAATTGGAAGTAAGATTGCGATTGCCTCTGCTGGTAATCCGACAGATTGCAGCACCATAATCATCGTCACCATCCCTGCACTTGGAATTCCTGGCGCACCCAAAGATGCGATAATCGCAGTCAAACACACAATAATTTGCTGCGTTAAACTTAAATCTAACCCCATCAGATTTGCAATAAACAATGCAGCGGCAGCCTCATAAAGCGCTGTTCCATCCATATTTAACTGCGTACCCAAAGGAATTACAAAACCCGCTGTTTGTGGACGAACGCCTAAATTCTCCTGAGCACACTTCAAACTAAGCGGCATCGTTGCCGAACTTGAACTAGTAGCAAATGCAGTTACCAGCGCAGCTCTAGCCCCTCTGAAAAAGGTTATTGGATTCATCTTTCCAAATATCCAGAGCAACAACGGTAGTACCACGAGACCATGAAAGATAGTAGTACCTGTCACCACAACTGCAAACTCGAACAGTCGACTCAAAACAGAGAGGTCTTCGGTTGCAATTAATTTCGCAAGTAAGGCAAAAATTCCAATCGGTGCAAGCTTCATTACCCAGCCCACCAACATCATCATTATTTCAAAAAACTGCTGACTGATTTGCCGAACTGAATTGAACCGCTCACCTCCTTTTACCAAAGCAACGCCAAGAAACAGCGCAAATACCACAACAGCCAGCACATTACCATCACTGAATGCCTTGAAAGGATTAATTAAAGTATTTTGAATAAAGTTCGTTAAAAAGCTGGATGGCGTCAGCGTAGCTGGTGTTTCATGGCTCTGCATCGCAGCCTGAAATACCGTAATATCAATTCCCTTTCCGACCTCAAAAATATGCGCACAGCTAATTCCAAGAATGAGAGCTAGTGTCGTTGTCGTTAAGCAACTCAGTGCGGCCACTTTCCAAACACGACCAAACTGTCCACCTGCTTGTAAATTAGAAACACCCACGACAATTGAACTAAAAATCAGTGGGATCAATAACATTTTTAACAAGCCAATAAAAATGCTACTTAAAATTCCAAGTCCATATAAACTATTTGCAGCAAAGACGGTATCTGGCTGTGCCGTGAGCAAAAGTCCAAATAGCACACCAAAGATTGCGGCAATTAAAATTTGTGTATTTAAATTCATTCTAAAAAATAAGGAATTGATGAACTATCAATACTATGGCATGTGCTTATTGAAGATTCGAGCAATTTTTTGTCACAGCTCCAATAATAAAAAAACCATCAAACTGATGGTTTTTTATTACGAAAGACGGTTACTGCGTTTCAATTTCTCTGAGCCGAATCAAGCCTTCTTGTATAGTACTACAAACAAGCTGACCATTCTGCCACATCTTACCAAAGTTCAAACCACGAGAACTCGCACTCACCGTTGCTTCCATATCGTATAGCATCCAATCATCTGCACGTAATGGTCTGTGGAAGTAAATCGTGTGATCAATACTTGCACATTGTAAGTTTGGTGAAATCCACGACAAACCATGCGGCCGTAATGCTGTGGTCATCAATGTAAAGTCTGAATAAAATGCCACAATTGCCTGATGCAATGAAATTTCATCTAGCTCTGACGGAATCGTGCCATGAGTCCGAATATAATGCGCGTAAAACGGCGCTTCTGGTTGTGGCTGAAATGGATTAATCAATTGCGTTGGTCGAATTTCGACATGACGTTCACGCATAAAACTCGCGCGCACATTTTCAGGCACAAAATTAATTAGACTTTCTTTGAGTTCATTTTCTGACTTTAATGTCTCAGGTGCTGGGTATTCTGGTTCTTTATGTTGATAATTCAAACCCTCTTCAGGATAGGCAAAAGATACCATCGCAGAAAAGATTACACGCCCATGTTGAATGGCTTTGACTTGACGGCTTGCAAAACTTTTACCATCTCGAAGTGGTTCAACCTCATAAATAATCGGGGCATTTACATCCCCTCCATACAAAAAATATGCATGTAAGGAATGTGCTGGACGGTCAGTTGTATATGATGCAGCGCGTAATGCTTGACCAAGCACTTGCCCACCAAACACTCGTTTCCCGACTAAATTACGGCTATTGCCTCTAAAAATATGATCTTCAATCCTTTCTAGGGTCAACAGTTCAACGAGTTCTTGAGTCAAAGCATTCATATAATAACCTTCCAACATCAATCAGGAGAAATTAACCCATTCTTATGGGGTTAATATTTTGATTGTGCCATAAATTCCAATAAAGATGCTCAGGATAAAATGATTCGTCCGTCACATTCGTATTTAGTTATACCTGCTAAAAATACGATTTTTAACGATAAAATCTACCAAATACGCTATATTTTGTCAGAAAATAACATACCGTTTTATGTAAGAATATCGCAGAATGTCGTGTTCATCATGACTCGATGTCAGGATTATTATTTAGGAGTTTGTAATGTCCAAGACTGGATTTGGTCAAATGTATCGCCAACTTTCGAGTAAGTTACTTGACCTTGTGGTTACCCCACATGTTCTTGGTGAAGTTCCTACAGAATCCACTACAGCAGAGCAAAGCACAACTGATTCAAATAAACTTGTGTGCTATGTTTTACAAAATTACTCTCGTAGTAATGCGCTTGTGGTTGATGGAGAAACGAGACGTTTACATTTAAAACCAGCCCTAGACCCTTTGGCTTTTGGGACTTATCAAGAAAAAAATTCAGTTCTCTTTTTGCACCATAACGAAAACAATTTCTTCAATACCCAAACCTATCCCCCGCGTCTTTTACAACTCATCGAAGCGCTAGAGCAAAATCCAGATGTAGAAGTAGAATTGGTTCCTGTGACTGTGCTTTGGGGACGTTCACCAGATAAAGAAGACTCTTGGTTCAAATTATTATTCTCAGATACTTGGGCAACACCAGGTACAGTTAAACAACTCGTCAACATTGGTCTGCATGGTCGTCAATCTTATTTAGAGTTTCACGAGCCGCAATCTCTACGTGAATTGGTAGATTATGCCAAGACTAACCATCCAAATATCTCTCCAGCAACATATATTGCCAGCTCGTTAGATACGTATTTGGATCAGCAACGTGAAGTGGTACTTGGCCCTGACTTGTCTGATCGTCGTAATGTCATGCAGTCAGTGATCAAATCACCTGAGGTACAAGATGCCATTCGTCGTGAAAGCATTCAGCACAAAATCAGTATGCTTGAAGCCGAACGTCGTGCTATTGGTTATGTTAATGAAATCGTTTCTGATTATTCTGCTTCCGCGGTACGTTTTGCGGATATGGCATTAACTCGTTTATGGACGCAGCTCTATGACGGCGTTGAAGTACATAACTTCAGTACAGTCCGTGAATTAGCAAAAGACTACGAGATCGTTTATACACCTTGTCATCGAAGCCATATCGACTATTTATTATTGTCGTATGTCATTTATAAACGTGGTTTGATGATCCCGTATATTGCTGCCGGCGATAACTTGAATTTACCTTTTGTAGGTCAACTACTCCGTGGCGGCGGCGCATTCTTTATTCGTCGTTCATTCCGTGGCAATGCACTTTATACTTCTGTATTTAAAGAATATTTGTATAGCATTTTGTCACGCAATACACCAATCGAGTACTTTATTGAAGGTGGTCGTTCACGTACTGGTCGCTTACTTCCGCCAAAAACGGGTATGTTGGCAATGACCATCCAAGGCCATTTACGTGGCCCTGCAAAACCAATTGTTTTTGTTCCAACTTATATTGGTTATGAGCGCTTAATGGAAGGCTCAACCTATGTTGGTGAAATGCAAGGCAAACCAAAAGAAGCTGAATCAATTTTTGGTATTGTAAAAACCTTACGAAAAATTGAACGTATCTTCGGTAAAGTACATGTGAATTTTGGTGAGCCAGTATTCCTTGATGATATTTTGAAGCAAAACAATGCGGATAATATCCAAATCGAAACAGCAAGCTCTACTGAACTGTCAAATGTGGTTTCAAGTTCTGCAAATGTCATTTTAGAAAACATCAACCGTGCCGTGGTGATCAACCCTGTTTCGTTATTGTCTTTAATTTTATTGGCAACACCAAAACACACTTTGGATGAAGAAATCTGTGCGAAGCAACTCGATATTTATCGAGATCTAGTGACAGAACATCCTTACGATGAGCGCACGCAAGTAACGCCATTATCGGGTAAAGAAATTATTGCTTATGGCTTGAAGCTAAAGCTCATCAAACGTGTTCAACACGTACTAGGTGATATTATTGCGATTGAGGACAACCAAGCGGTTCTACTCACTTACTTCCGTAACAATATTTTGCACGCCTTTGTTTTGCCATCATTGGTTGCTTCATTGGTTGAGCACAATGGTAAAATCCATAAAACAGATTTGAGTAATGTGATTCGCACCTTGTATCCATTCTTGAAAGCTGAATTGTTTATGAAATGGCAACCATCTGAGTTACAGCAGCATATTGATAGCTACATCAATGCATTGGCTGAGATAGGTCTGATTTTCCAAGATCAAGAAGGCAATCTTTTCAGCCCAACGCCAAACAGTGAAGAGCATCAAAAACTCTTAACGCTTGCAATGCCTGTTAAACAAAGTTTAGAACGCTATTACATGACCTTAGCGCTGATTACGCAACGTGGTTCTGGCAATATTTCAACTAAACAAGTTGAAGAGCTTAGCCACTTACTCGGTCAACGCCTATCTGTGTTATATGAATTCAATTCACCTGAATTCTTCGATAAAGCATTATTCCAAAGTTTCATTAAAGTCTTAACTCAACAAAACTATATCCGTAACAACGATCAAGGTTTTATTGAATATGATGATAACTTCAGTGAAATGGCAGCTGGGGCACAACTTGTACTGGATGAAGCAACATTACAAATGCTGCAACACATCACGACTTTTAGTGATGAAGAACTTGCCGAAGCGTTAGAGGCTATGGCTTCACAACAAGCAAAACGCCGATTAAAGCGAAAGAAAGCTTAAGTCATAAAAAAGGCAACTTCGGTTGCCTTTTATTTTACTTTCGACACTCTAAATATTGAGGGTCATCAATACATCTCAATCGTTTGATTAATTCAACGAAATACGCATCATAGTATCCAAGATCAACATAACGATTGCGAATCTTAGCCACCATCGCTTCATATCCCTGCTTTTCAAAGTTAGAAATATCTGCCCAATAATATGCAGGAAGGTGATTTTCCCATTGAATCGCTTGCGCTGCTAAGACATTGTTATTTTTAACAAACCAATTTCTAATTTGATGCCCGAAACCAACTGGATAATCTTTGGGGCGAATAACAATGCTAATCGCAAAATAGGCGACAGGAAAATTAACCACCTGCGTCGACTCACCAAACTCTTTCTTAATGTTATACGGCAAGACACCATAAGCTGGAGCAGCTAAAATGTCGATTTTCTTTTGTTTGAACAAATCAACCGCATCAGAGAAATCTACATATGCTGCCTTTGCAGCAACACTTTGTACCAACGCCTGTTGTGGCGGATTATCTTCAAGAATACCGATACGCTTATTTTTTAATTGAGATACTTTGTTGATCTGCTGTGTATTCATGATCATATATGCTGTGCCAATTGGAATCATTCCAATTGCCTCATAGTCTTGACCAATCATACGTTTTTCGACATGTACATTATTTAAAAGTTGCAAAAACATCCGCGCAACTCGATTATTTGAAATTAAACCAATTCCACCCGTGCTACCGATGAAATGGTTATAACGATAAGTATTAAAGTTAGAAGCTGCTAATCCAGAACATTTTTTTTGGTCAAAGGCTTGGATTGCATCCTTTTCATTTTTGAAAAACTGAAATTTTAAATCGACTCGGTTCTGTAATGCAGACAAACGTACATCTTGCAAACGACGACTAATATCACCTTTTGAGCCGAGTGGGTCGAACACACACCATGTCTGTTCACCTGACCAGCTCGCAGTTGACATCAGCCCTAATAACACTAAACAAATTATTTTTCTCATATCCAACCTTTAATGCCCGACTGCAAACCTCGTGCATAATTCAGGCAGTTCCTTTACGGAATTTGCTGATATTTAAAATTCAAAATCCATACCAACAATTCAAAGCATACTTGCAGTCTAGCCTAATTATTTTTCATTACTATGTACGTGTAACAACTCAGCATAGTCATTAAAGCAAATGGGATGATTGAGTTTAAAATTAGTTTTGGCCAATCGAGTTGCAAAAATTTGCTTACCTGTCTCATGGTCTGAGCTAAGCTTTAGCAGTGGTAATCCTAGTTTTTGTTGAAACCACAATAAAATCTCATGCATCGGAATCGGGATGTTATTCGTCACAATATAACTCGATTCAAAGGCTTGAATATCGACTAAAAATGCCAAGAATCTAGCTAAATCATCCATATGGATACGATTACTAAAATGAATCGCTGGATAAGTTTGTGTCTGCTCTGCAAGTCGTTTTAATCGAGCAATTGAAGTCCCATAAATCCCTGTAGGACGAACAATAATACTTTGTTGAGGATAATAATCCTGCCACAACAACTCCATTTTTCGAAGTAAATGCCCTTGCTCATCGACAGGTTGAATCACCGATTCATCATCGATACGCTGACCTTCGCTTTCACCATAAACACGAGTTGAAGAAACAATCACGATTCGCTGAATGGGATGCTGCTTTAATGCTTCTGCAATCGGCTGAACGGTCTCGACATAGGTTTGTTGATAGGCTGCAACACCACTTTCAGCAGGCGCTAAAATCACATAAACCATGTCAATCGGCGGAAATGATGTTAAATCAAGTTGCTGAACATCTTGAATATAATGCGTCGCGTAACAATCTGTTTTTGGACTGCGACTAATTGTGCTAATGTGGTGATCTTGCTCAAATAAGTGTTTAGCGACACGCCGAGATGTTTTACCATAACCAATAAATAAAATATGCATACATATCCTTGATCAAAGATGACTTCAGTCCAGCAATTACAAGGCGTTGGTGCTGCCGCAGCGACCCTATTAGAAAAGCTTCATATTTTTAGCACGGATGATTTACTATTTCATCTTCCCCGTGACTATGAAGATCGTAGCACTATTATTCCAATGAATCAGCTGGTTGTTGGACGAAGTTATTTACTTGAAGGTGAAGTGCGATCCGTTGATTTTCCACCCGGGAAAAAGAAATCTCTTGCCGCATTGCTCCAAGATGATTTTGGCAAAGTGACTTTACGTTTTTATCATATTTATAAAGGCTTAACTGATCGCATCAAAATGGGACAACGTTTACGGATTTTCGGTGAAGTCCGTGTCGGTGCGCGTGGTTTAGAACTTTATCACCCTGAAATCCAAGTCATTCAACAGCATACGCCACTTCCAAAAACTCAGCTCACGGCAATTTATCCAAGTACAGAAGGACTCACTCAACCTAAGCTACGCGAATATGTTCGCCAAGCATTGCAACATCATAGTGATGATCTTCCTGAATTATTACCAAGTAAGTACAGCAACGGTTATGAGTTAAAACAGGCCCTACACTACATTCATGAACCACCGATTGATGCCAATATGTTACAACTCAATCAAGGTTCACATCCTGCACAACAACGCTTGATTTTTGAAGAACTCGTAGCGCATCAAATTAGCTTATTGACACGTCGTGCTTATATTCGTCAGATTGCCGCACCTCGATTTAGTAGCAGTAAAATACTCGCTAAAAAACTATTAGAAGCATTGCCCTTTCAAATGACCAATGCTCAAAAGCGTGTCTCGAAAGAAATTCTACAAGATCTAAAACAAGATCAACCAATGTTACGTTTAGTTCAAGGTGATGTCGGTGCAGGTAAAACCTTGGTTGCTGCCGTTGCCGCATGTCATGCGCTTGAAGCAGATTGGCAAGTTGCGTTAATGGCACCAACTGAAATTTTAGCGGAACAACATTACTTGAATTTTAAACGTTGGTTTGAACCGCTGGGTATTGAAGTGGCTTGGCTTTCAGGTAAACAAAAGGGCAAAGCGCGTGCGCAAGCTGAGCAACACATCAAAGAGGGTCACGCCCAACTGGTTGTTGGTACGCATGCATTATTTCAAGACAATGTGGAATTTTCAAAATTAGGACTGGTTATTATTGATGAGCAGCATCGTTTCGGTGTTGACCAACGCCTCGCTTTACGCAACAAAGGGGTTGATCAATTCACACCGCATCAACTAGTCATGACCGCAACCCCCATTCCTCGTACGCTTGCAATGAGTGCCTATGGTGACCTTGATACTTCTATCATTGATGAACTCCCACCGGGACGAACACCGATTCAAACCGTGACTATTCCTTTGGATCGCCGTGAAGAAGTGTTGCAACGTATCGCTAAGAATTGTCTTGAAGGCAAGCAAGCTTACTGGGTCTGCACGCTAGTCGAACAATCCGAAACCTTAGATGCACAAGCCGCTGAAGCAACTTATCAGGAAATCAAAGAACGCTTTCCTGATCTTAAAATTGGATTGGTTCATGGAAAAATGAAGGCTGATGAAAAGCAAGCCGTTATGCAAGCTTTCAAAGACAATCAATCACAACTCCTGATTGCAACGACGGTGATAGAGGTCGGTGTTGATGTTCCCAATGCTTCAATTATGGTGATTGAGAATGCCGAGCGGCTTGGCCTATCTCAACTACATCAACTTCGTGGTCGTGTGGGACGTGGCGCAACGGCTAGTTTCTGCGCATTACTTTATAAAACACCACTCTCACAAAATGGGCAGGAACGACTTTCAATTTTAAGAGAAAGTAATGATGGTTTTGTGATTGCAGAAAAAGATTTAGAAATACGTGGCCCCGGTGAATTACTCGGTACTAAACAAACAGGTGATATGGGCTTTCGTGTTGCACGCTTAGAACGTGATGATCATCTACTGAGTCAAGCACATTATGTGGCTGAACACATTCTCAAAGATTACCCGCAACATGCAAAAGGCTTGCTGAAACGCTGGTTACCTGAAGCACCACGTTATGCCTGTGTTTAATTTATTACGTAAACAAACCCGACAGTTGTTTGATTATTTTACGCCATGTGATTTATGTGATGTGGGCATCAAGCAACAGTTTGGCGTTTGTTCAAATTGTTGGCAACAATTGCCTTGGTTAAAACAACAAATTCAACGTCATGAACAGCATATTTACGTTGCTTGCCATTATCAATATCCGATTGATCGTATTATTCAACAGTTTAAATATGAGCAAAAACTTGAATATGAACGGCTATTAGCAGGGCTTTTATTACAACTCAAATTGCCTAAAATACAGGCGATTGTGCCTATGCCGATTTCAACAGATCGCTTGATTGAACGAGGCTATAATCAGTCACTTCTGCTCGCTAAAACACTGAGTCAGTATCTGAATGTTCCAATCTGGCAACCTGTACAACGTTTAGCACAGCATTCACAGAAAGGTCTAACTCGCTTAGAGCGGCTTGATCATATTGAACAACAATTTATTGCATGCCCACCAAATAAAATCCGTTATCGCAATGTCCTGATTGTGGATGATGTGGTGACGACTGGCAGCTCAATTCATGCGCTTTCAGAAATACTGACACAATTGGGCTGCCAAAAAATTCATGCCATTTGTCTCGCTGCTGGTGGCGTTAAGCCAGCTGCATAAGTGGCTGATATTTACGACACCATGGAATCACCACCTCTTTCGTCAAAGGAGCTAATACAGTGATTTGATCATCTAATTGAATCCACTTCATTTCAGCAATCTCAGCTGCAATCCGAGGAGATTGTTTTAGCTCAACTAAATAAACATAACTCACTAAAAGATGATCAGGTTCATTGGCCGCCTGTGTATGGAACTGCCCAATAAACTTTTTGATTTCCGAATGACAACCGATCTCTTCCAGTATTTCACGCTGAATCGCGAGTTCAGGCGCTTCATTCAGCTCTAATTTTCCACCAACTTGCATAAAAGCCTGTGTGTTTTGTTTACGCACCAATAATAATTGATTTTTTTCGTTCAAAATAACAGCCGCAGCCACAGTAATTGTTTTCACTTTTCTCTCTCACGCCTGAATTTCAGCAGTTGACATCCATTTAGGTATAGCAGGTTCATATGCTGTAAATGCTTTTAAAATGTCACCAATATTATCAGCAACAATCAGCTTTTCGACAAAACGAGCCTGACTAAACCCTAGATTAACCGAATCTTGTATTGTTTGAATCACCCCATCATAAAAACCATCTATATTTAAAAATGCACAAGGCTTTTGATGAATCCCTAACTGACTCCATGTCCATTGTTCAAAAATTTCTTCCAAAGTACCTGCTCCACCGGGTAAAGCGATAAAAGCATCGGCCAATTCAGCCATTTTAGTTTTTCGCTCATGCATGTCATTCACTACATGCAACGCTGTCAACCCTGTATGAGCTAACTCACGATCGACTAAGGCATTTGGAATCACACCGATCACTTGCCCTCCAGCCTGTATCGCGCTATCAGCAACAACGCCCATTAATCCAGAGCGACCACCACCATAAACCAAAGTGAGACCCTGTTCTGCTATTGCTTGGCCTGTCGCTTGTGCGATTTGTTTGTAAATAGGATCGTTACCAAGGGAGGAGCCGCAGAAAACACATATAGAATTCATACAATTAAAACCGTTTTATATAACTGTCATGCTGTTAAAGTAGGCTAAGAAACAAGATTTTTTAGAAAATATCGTTTAGGCAAGTGTTTTTCATTCGATCCTTGTCTAAAATACACGCTGGCTTTCCTCAAAATGATGAAAGCTTTACATCGACTGCGCGAGGAAAAAAGACATGCTTGAAGCCTTTTATGCCACTGAGCGCGGTAGTCTAGAAGATGCAACGATCAATGGGGGCTTTGATCTACACCCTGAACTCGTATGGATTGATTTGATCGCTCCATCTCAAGAAGAACAACAATGGGTTCTCGATGCCTATGATCGAAATTTACCCACATTAAAATCACTTGAAGACATTTCCTCATCCGCTCGATTCTATCGTGATGATGATGGAATTTTGCATATCAGTACATATTTTTTAACAAAGAATAAAAATTATCAGGTCGATGGCGACACTGAAGACACGTCTCATATGCTTGCTATGGTGCAAACCGTTGCCTTTATTTTGCATAAAGACCGTTTATTTACCATGCGTGGTGAAAAGCTTGTTGCGTTCCGTGCTTTTCGTGCACGGGCGCGACGCAATGACTACGATATGGACTATAAAGATCCCACTTGGATCTTACTCGGATTGCTCGAAGCAAAGTTAGATGAACTTGCGGATATCTTAGAAGATATCCACAAGGACCTCGAAAGATATTCTACAGAAGTCCTAAATAATCATCATCGAGAAAAGATTTTAGATCTGGATGACATGATTACGCGGCTTGCCCAGCAAGAAGACATGCTCGGAAAGGCACAACTCTGTTTAATCGATTTACGTCGTGTATTAACGTTTTTATCACGCCCGCGTGCTTTAGGCAGTCATATTTACGATGCTGATATTCGAGAGCTCAGTGAAGATGTCCGCTCACTGGTCGAACATGATGCCTTCTTATTCCAGAAAGTACGATTCTTATTAGATACTACGTCTGGATTCATTAACACTGAACAGAATGATACGATTCGCCGATTCTCGATCCTACCAAGTATGCTTGCGCCACCTATGCTGATTGCCAGCATTTATGGCATGAATACGGAAGAACTCCCTTTTGCACACGGTAGTTTGAGCTTTTGGATCGTCACCGCAATTTTAATGGCATTTTTAGTATTACCAATGATCTACTTTAGATGGAAGAAATGGATCTAAAATGAAAGGGTTCTTTCTAGTTTTGAATATAACCCTTTCGATAAACCTAGCTTTTGCCTGCGCACCGCACTCCCCAAATGATGTGTTTATTGCACGGCTCCAATCTGTTCAGCAACTATCTTCAAGCAACCATAAGCAGCTCACCTTTCAGCACCCTCATCTTATCTTTCAAAGTTTGCTAACAAAGATTTTCTCGTCCAAGCCTAAACAATGGCATAGTGATTTTTCAATCAAAACAATAAAAAGTAATGATTTAGTCATTGGTCTAGCGTATCCACCAGATAAGACGACACCTCAAAATTATCAAATCAGTTCATTGGCATTATTACACTGCGATAAAAACATCATAACAATTGATCATCCAATTTCACCTTTTAGCGCATGGAATAGAAAAACCCAACGATGCAATAATCAAAGCATACCTATGAAACTATTAGATGTTTTTTTGGAACATGATCAAACCTATTATCTAAAAAAGCTACATCAAAAATATCCAACCTGTGACGCGCTTTTTTCTGCGTTCCCCAAACTATAGGAATAAAAAAGAGCTATAAATAGCTCTCTTTTTTATCTACAAGAATCATTTAAATCAATTTCAAATCATCCTGTAGATGGCAAGCTTGAATGATTTTTAACATTTTCTCAGAAACATTTTTGAAATGTAGACCTTTACTCTCAGGTGTTTGGCGCAACCATTGCACCAAAACAGCCAAAGATAGCGTATTTCCTTGCTCAAGCTGACCTAGATCAACAACTAAAGGAAATGTCTTATGTTGTTGGATATGCTTTAAGCCTGCTTGATAAATCTCTTCTGCATTTACAAAGTTAATCGTTTTAGAAACGACAAGTTGCTGATCAATATACTGAATCATCCATCGTTACCTTATTTTTTGCTAACAGCAGAGTCTGCATCTGGTTTAAACGTTGCAATCGCTTTGTTGATGTCACCACCATTACGTTGCACTGTCGCCGCAAACTGATTACGGAACTGTAAACCTAAATCAATACCTGACACATTGATATTGCGCACTTTCCACTGATCACCTTTATCCGTCAACTGGAAAGATACAGGAATCTTTTCACCATTATGCAAGAAGTCTAAAGTAACCACTGGGTTCTTGCTATTTGATGATCTAAACGGACGCATGGTATAGCTTTCATTGGTATATTTAGCGAAAGCACTACCATAGTTCTCGATAATCACTTCACGGAAGTTTTTCTCAAACTGAGCACGTTGAGCAGCATTGGTGTACTGATTATTTGCATAAGTACCCAATACAATACGAGTAAATGCTTGTGAATCAACATACGGATCAAGGTTTTGACGAATAATCGTTTTTACTAAAGCAGGATTATTCTGCAATTTAGCATGATCTGCTTTTAGACGCGTAATCAAGCCATCAGCCACACGTTTTACAAAATCAGGTGGGGTCTCTGTTGGTGCAGCAAATGCAGCACTTGCAAGCATGGTTGATAATACACTTGCCGTTAGAGTCTGTTTCAATAATGTATTCACTTCAATCTCCTAACCTGAATTACTCAACAAAAGATGGTTCTGCATCAGCGCTTGGGGCTGGTGATGTTGAACTCTCAGTTGTCGAGCTTGATGTGGCTTTACCAGCACCACCAGTAATAAATTTACTGATCAAATCTTCTAAATCCATTGTACCTTGGGTATTTGAAACAACATCACCACGTTTCAAATAGTTCACACCACCACCGGGTACAACTTTCAAATATTTTTCGCCCAATAAGCCATTGGTTGCTACCATTATATAAGCATCTTCATCCAGACTCGTGATGGAGGTCATGTTACTGATAAGTTGCTGTTCCATTTCTTTTTGTTTCGCAGCATCAGCTTGCTCATAATCAGAACTGTAGCGTAATTCTTCAAGTGCATTGTTCTGCACTTCTTTGAGCTGTTTTGGATCAAAGCTCGTCAGCTTACCATCCAAATCAAATTTTACTGTTGCTAAACGCGTGACGGGATCAAGAGAAATAGATTCTACACGACCAATCGTTACACCACTCATGGTGACTTTGGCACGAGGTTTTAAACCATTTACGTTATCAAACTGCGCTGTCATGCTATAGCTATCACGTAAATTTGTGCCGACTAAACCGCTAACTTTCATTGCAAGAAAAAATAGAGCGATACCGAAGATAATGACAAAAATACCTACGGCCAGCTCACTAGTACGTGATTTCATTAAATCCCTCCGAACATGACCGCAGTCAACACGAAATCAAAACCTAATACACAAAGTGAAGAATATACGACCGTTCTCGTCATCGAAGTCGCGATACCCTCTGGTGTTGGATCACAAGCATAGCCCTGATACACCGCCACCCATGTACAAATCAGTGCAAACACAATGCTTTTAATAATTGTGCCATTCAAAATGTCATGCCCAAACTGAACTGTACTCTGCATACCGCCCCAGAAAGAACCTTCATCTGCACCTAAAAAGTCAACGCCAACTAACTTGCCACCGATAATACCAATGGTTGCAAAAATCACCGTCAACATCGGCAAACTGACAATACCAGCCCATAAACGTGGAGCAACAATCTGTCGAAGTGGATCAACACCGATCATTTCCATGCTAGCAAGTTGTTCACTTTGCTTCATCGAACCAATTTCAGCAGTCAAAGCTGAACCTGCACGACCCGCAAACAATAATGCAGCAACCACCGAAGCAAGCTCACGGAGCAAGGTTAATGAAATGGCTGTGCCTAACATCGCTTCACTACCAAAAGTGACGAGAATGCTATACATCTGCAAGCCAAGCACTGCACCAATAAATAAACCAGAAACAGCAATGATCAATAGCGACATTACCCCGACGCGATACATCTGGTAAACAAAGCGCTGAAAACCACCTTGTGATGGCATTGCAAATAAAACTTGTAGGAGCATCAGTGACGCAGCACCAATCCCCTTTATTCGCTCAATAACGAGTCTACCTAGCCAGGCAATCGTATTCATGGACGAACCTCGCTATCTAAATATGCTTGATGCGTAAATTGATATTCCACAGGCCCTTCTGCCGAACCTGTTAAAAACTGACGTACAAATGGTGAAGCATGATTTTTTAATTCTTCTGGGGAACCTTCACCCTGAATTTTACCTTCTGCAACCACATAAATATAATCAGCAATTGATAAAGTCTCCGCAACATCATGCGAGACAATAATTGTAGTGAGATCCAAAGCTTCACGTAGAGAACGAATCAAGCGCGTCAAAACACCCATTACGATTGGATCTTGACCTGCAAATGGCTCGTCATACATGATCAACTCAGGATCTAATGCAATCGCTCGCGCTAAGGCAACACGACGATTCATACCACCTGACAATTCAGTTGGCATTAGCTGTTCAGCACCACGCAAACCAACTGACTCAAGCTTTAAGGCAACTAATTCAGCAATGATATGCTCTGGTAATTTAGTATGTGCACGAATTGGGAAAGCGACATTTTCATACACAGACATATCTGTAAAAAGTGCACCACTTTGGAATAACATTCCCATACGGGCACGCGCAGCAAATAACTCATGACGCGACATAGCTGCAATATTTTTACCATCAAGTAAAACTTCACCATGATCAGGTGTGAGTTGTCCGCCGATCAAACGAAGCAATGTCGTTTTACCTGTACCAGATGGACCCATAATTGCAGTAATTTGACCACGTCGAATTTTTAGACTGATATCGTCATAAATGACGCGTTCCCCACGATTAAAGCTCAAGTTTTTAACTTCAATGAGGGCTTCTGAATCGAGAGGAGATTTGTTATTCATAATGGCATTCATTCCTGCACTTTTTATGCACGCATACTATACACTGAAAGATTAAGCACTTGTTTTTATTTTGATAAACGATGTATGAAGATTATTTAATTTATGTAGTTATTCTTTGAACGAAATTCTGAAGCAGATTGATGTGAATTTGCATTGAATGAATCGGTGTGATTTTCATCAAAAATGGCATATGCAAAAAATAGCCCATTACATAGCATAAGTACAACAAATAAGCATGGTAAACCTTCACTGCACATGAACGACCACGCTTGATTCAAGAAACTTTTATTTTGCTTAACCCTATTCATTTTTCATGTAAAGTTTGAACTAGTAGACATTTTGGCATTCTACATGACTCATTCAAAATAAAAAAGCCAGTTTTTCAACTGGCTTCTTCATTTCATCGGTTTTTATCGATTAAAAATCGTTTTTGCGACGACGGTCGCCACCGAAATGCTCTTCACGTGAACCACGAGCTGGACGATCTTCGCCAAACTTACGCTTTGGACGATCCTCGCCAAAACTACGTTTAGGACGGTCATCGCCACCAAAGCTACGCTTACGGTCGCCGAAACCACCTTCACGTTGTGGACGATCACCAAAGTCACGCTTAGGGCGATCACCGAAACCACCCTCACGGCGTGGTTTATAATCTACGCGATTGCCACGGTTGTCGTCATTCGCATCAAAACGTGGTTTATCATTGAAACCACCTTCACGACGCGGACGGTCTGAATTAAATTCACGACGAGGGCGATCAGAGTTGAACTCGCGGCGTGGACGGTCAGAATTAAACTCGCGACGTGGACGATCTTCGAAACCACCTTCACGGCGTGGACGGTCAGAATTAAACTCGCGACGTGGACGATCTTCGAAACCACCTTCACGGCGTGGACGGTCTGAATTAAATTCGCGACGTGGACGATCTTCGCCACCAAATGCAGGACGCTCACCACGAGGTTTGTCATCGAAGCTACGACGTGGACGATCATCACCACCTTCACGACGCTTGAAGTTACCTTCACCTTCGAAACGACGACCACCGCCAAAACCACCACGACCACGACCGCCGCCATCACGGCCACCGCGACCACGACCACCGCCATCACGACCTGAACGTGCAGGAGGTGGAGATGGCTCTAAGCCTTCAATTTCAGATACATTTAAACGAGCATCTAAATAATCTTCTAAAGCACGGATTTTGCCACGCTCACGGTAAGTTGCTAATGTAATTGCTTGACCTGTACGACCAGCACGACCTGTACGACCAATACGGTGTACATAGTCTTCATTTTTCATAGGTAAACCGAAGTTGATTACGTGCGAAATTGTTGGTACGTCTAAACCACGTGCTGCAACGTCAGTTGCAACTAAGATTTTTGCACGACCTTCACGGATGCTACGTAAACGACGGTTACGAACGGTTTGTGGCATAGCGCCATGTAGTGCAACTACAGAATGACCAGCTTCAGCTAACTCTTCCGCAAGCATGTCTGTATCTTCTTGAGTGCTTGCAAATACAACTGCTTGGTCTAAGTTTTCGTCAGATAACCAGTGAGTTAAAAGCTTTTTCTTGTGCTCAAAGCCATCAGTCCAATGAAGAGTTTGGGTGATGTCAGTATTTGTTGTGTGACCAGTTTCAATCGCAATACGCTCTGGATCATTCATCATACGTTCAGCAAGACGAATAATACGATCAGCAAATGTTGCAGAGAACATCAATGTTTGGTTACGGTTTGCAGCCAAATCACTAATTGCTTCTAAGTCTTCAGAGAAGCCTAGGTCTAACATACGGTCAGCTTCGTCAACAATTAAAGATTCAACTTTATCAAGTTTCAATTGACGACGGTTCACCAAGTCAAGTAAACGACCAGGAGTCGCTACAACGACTTGCGCACCTTTAAGCTGTTGGATTTGCTTACCAAAAGGCATACCACCCATGATTGCAGCAATACGAACACCTTTCATGTGACGTACAAATGCAATAGCATCTTGGCTTACTTGTTGAGCCAATTCACGAGTAGGACATAAAACTAAAATGCTTGGTTGAGTCACTGCTTTCATGCGCTCTTTAAATGGCACAAAAGTTTCCTGACCTGCTAAAGCATTTAATGTTGGGAGTAAAAATGCTGCTGTTTTACCAGAACCAGTCTGGCTTGAAACTAATAAATCTTTACCTTCTAATGCAGCTGGAATCGCTTGTTCTTGCACAGGCGTTGGGCTTGTAAAACCTAAACCCTCAAGTGCTTGTTGTAAGGTTTCGTGCAAAGAAAATTCGGCAAAAGTTTTGCTCATAGAGAGTTTCACCCTTGTGGGTGCTCCATTTTAATAAATACAAAAATAGACATCGGCAACAAGCGGCAAAGCGACTCAAGCTGAAAATAGATGAAATTCAGCGGCGATCCGAATAACGACGATGTGGACTAAACGCACGCTTGATTACTGCCTCAACCTGAAGAATCGCTAAGCGATTTGGGCGCAAGATGTGGTCCTCTCTATGGACAGCGTGCGCTAATATGAATAGAACTGAATGTTCAGGTAATGAACTGGAATTTAAGTGCGTGGGCGGATTATAGCAGAATAATTTTAAAAGTCACCTTTTTTAATAGGTTTTTCAGTAAAGAGTGTATTACCTATAGAATAAATATTTAAAAAATATAAATTTATATCAGATTAGGAATCTACTTCCTCTTTAAAAGAACGTACGATTTTCTCCCTTATTTTATCTACAGCTTGATCTTTCCAAAAATATAAGAAAATTCGAGTGCTAATAAAGTAAAAAAATCCCCATATAGACAAAAAAAACCATAAGAACAAAGGCTCAAGGAATAAATGATGAAAAAATGACTCATTGAAAAAATATTTAAAAATAAAAATTGGACAAAAAGCATATAAAAGAGATCCATCACCTATTAAGCCTCCAAGTGCATTTGTAGCCATGCCTAACAGCCCTAAAACAAAATTTAAAGAAATAATTGCTATTAATAGTATTGACCATAAGACATACCTTTTCGGTCTAAGCATTTTATGTTTATCTAGCAGTTTCAACCAATTGCCATCTTGAAAAAGGGATAATTGCCTATTCTCCTGGTTATACAAAATTAAGTAGTTATCTCGCTCATTTTCTAAAAAAACCAATACTGACTTGCTGACCAATAGATAAAATAATATCCTGCACTTTAGAATAGACCACAATTTCTCTTTGACCTGATACCATAATTGATATTTGATTTTGAGATATGCTTGCTTTTTGAGTGTTTAGTTTTTTATCATTTTCCAGATATTTTCTTATCTCAGTTATTTGACCTTTTACAATATTGATATTTATTTTTTTACCATTAAATACCTCTATTGTTAGCATAATTGTCACTCTATTATTTTAAGTTGTTAATTTTTAATATTTATAAAGAAAAGAGTAGCCAATAGCCACCCTTTTCTCAGAATCTACAAATTATTTTACAGCTTCGCCCCAAGCTGGAACAACTGCCTGCATCAAAGGTTTTAACATTTTAAGTGAACAGGCAAGCACCTGACCATTGTCAAATGAATCATTGCCACCACGTGCATCGACCACGACACCACCCGCTTCTTTCACAATCAATTCACCCGCGGCGATATCCCACGGTTTTAAGCCAAGCTCAAAGAAACCATCAAAACGTCCCGCAGCCACGTAAGCCAAGTCTAGCGCAGCAGAACCACCACGACGGATTTGCGCACCTGATTTGGTTACAGCCAATAATGAAGCAAAGTGCTGTTCTGCATAAGAAACTATTTCGCCATTACGTTTTGCACGGTAAGGATGACCAACAGAAAGGAAAGTATTTTCTAAATTATCTTTTACATTTACACGAATACGGCGTTGATTCATGACCGCGCCACGACCACGGCTGGCAGAGAACAATTCATCACGCACTGGATCATAGATCACACCGTGTTGCGTTACACCTTTGTGTTGTACAGCGATAGAAATACAGAAATGCGGGAATCCGTTAATAAAGTTTTGAGTACCATCCAAAGGATCGATCACCCAACACCAATCTGCGTCGTGACCTTTACCTTCTTGCATACCAAACTCTTCGCCAAGGAAGCTATGGTTTTTATAACTTTTACGAAGCGTATCAATTGTAAGTTGTTCGATGTAACGGTCTACACGCGTTACTGGACCATCGATGCCTTTTTCTTCAACTTGTAAATCGAGCTTATGACGATTCTGATGTGCTTTTAAAAGCTCTTGACCAACTGTTTGAGCCGCACGCGCAGCCATAACCACCATAGGTTCCATTGAACACCCACTACAAATTTGAAGATTTTGACAAAGAATAATGCATAAAAGCCCTTATATTCTATCAAATATAAGCGCTTTTAGGGGAAAAATGTTGCGAAAAATTATTGCTCACATTTACATGAACTTAAGAGCTAAAACCAAGCTTTCTCAATTGAAGCAAGTATCCCTGAACTGTCCAAACCACAGTCTTGCAACATTTGCTGATGCGTTGCTTGATGAAGGAAAGTATCAGGTAAACCTAAGTTCAAAATAGCTTTTACAATTTGTGCTTGCGCCAAGAATTCGTTAACAGCGCTTCCAGCACCAGCCATCACAGCATGTTCTTCTACTGTAACGAAAAGTTGTGTGCTATCCGCAAGGTCACGGATGATTTGCTCGTCCAATGGCTTCACAAAACGCATATTCACCACACGCACACCTACAGCATGTTTATTTGCAAACTGTTGTGCGGCTTCAACTGATGGTGCAACTCGACTACCAAAAGCTAGAATAGAAATCTGTTGATCTACTTCTTTATTAAATTCAGCAACAATCTCGGCTTTACCAATTTCCAAAGCAGTCATCTGCTGCTGGATTTCAACACCTGTGCCTGCACCTCGCGGATATCGTACGGCAGTTGGCCCTTCGTGAAGGTAAGCAGTATGCAACATTTGGCGACATTCGTTTTCATCTTTCGGCGCCATGATCACCATGTTTGGTACAGTGCGCATATAAGCATAGTCATATGCACCTGCATGCGTCGGACCATCTTCACCAACTAAACCAGCACGATCAATCCCGAAAGTCACATCTAAATTCTGTAATGCAACATCATGAATTAACTGATCATAACCACGTTGCAAGAAGGTTGAATAAATTGCAACCACAGGTTTTAAACCTTCACATGCCATACCTGCTGCTAAGGTCACTGCATGTTGTTCAGCAATGGCCACATCAAAGAAGCGCTCAGGAAACTGCTGTGCAAACTTCACCATGCCAGAGCCTTCACACATCGCAGGTGTAATCGCGAGTAATCGCTGATCTTGAGCAGCTTCATCACACAACCATTGCCCAAACACATCTGAATACTTTGGTGGTGCTTTTTTTACAGGTGCATTTGCTACTGGTGCGATCTTGGTAATTGCGTGATAGGTAATTGGATCTGCTTCCGCTGGAGCAAAGCCTTTACCCTTTTTTGTATAAATATGAACTAAACGTGGGCCTTTACGTTTTTTGAGTGCACTAAAAACTTGTGCCAATTGCTCAACGTTGTGACCATCAAATGGCCCAAAATAATCAAAACCAATTGCTTTAAATAAGTTATCTGCGGCATCAGTCGCGGACTGATGTGAACGAGAGTTATAAGTCCACTTTGGATGTGGTTGAACATAGGCTTCACCTTGTTCATCTACATTTACCAATTGACCTGTTTCCCAAATCGCAGCCAAGTGTTTAGCAAAACCGCCCGTACTGCAAGAGATCGACATATCATTGTCATTGAGTACAACAATAAGATCAGCATCATGAGCAACTGCATCGTTCATGGCTTCAAAAGCCATACCAGCAGTCATTGCCCCATCACCGACGATCGCAACTACATCACATGGATCTTTTTGATAGCGGCGTGCAAGTGACATACCTAAACCAGCAGAAATTGCAGTCGAGGAATGCCCCACACCAAATGTGTCAAACTCAGACTCATCACGTGCAGGAAATGCTGCAAGACCATCCTTACTGCGAATAGTAGTGATACGTTCACGACGTCCAGTCAGGACTTTATGTGGATAAGCCTGATGGCCCACATCCCAAACCAAACGATCTTGCGGCGTATTAAAACAATAATGCAGTGCAACCGTTAATTCGATTACACCTAAATTTGCGCCAAAGTGACCACCACTTTGTCCTGCTGCATACAAAATATATTGACGCAACTCATCCGCCACTTGTGCGAGTTGGCTTTGCTCGAGCTGACGTAATTGTTGTGGATGATCAATTCCATCTAACAATGGCGTAACAGGGCGTTGAGTTGGAATTTCGGTATACAACATAATGTGGCAAAGCCTTTTTAAGCCTGGCAAATCCGAAGCTGGGTTAAATGGGGGCAATCATACAATTAAATACGATCTACCTTCAATCAGCCACATGAGCGAATGATGTAGTGCTGAACATTCTCATGCCAATATCTAAGATTGGCTCGCAGATTATCCTGAATTATGTCACTGTTTATCAACCATTATTGTGTGCTTTGTATGAAAAAGAAAAACTTATGTGAAAAATCAGAAATTCCAATTCACGCAATCTTCACACATTAGGCTATACTTTCACTGTTTTTATTATCATAGCGAGCTCTCTGTGCCAATTGAATTTATTGCAACATCAAAGCTACCAACCGCTTTTGGTGACTTCAATATTTCCGTGTTTCAAGACCCAGAAACGGGTGAAGAACATGTGGCGCTTTCTAAAGGTTTAGAAGCTGCTCCCAACCAACCAGTACTCGTACGCATTCACTCAGAATGCTTGACTGGCGATGCTTTCGGCTCACTTAAATGTGATTGTGGCCCACAGTTACAAGCGACTCAACGTTTGATTAACGAAGCAGGTCAAGGTGTAATTTTATATCTCCGCCAAGAAGGTCGTGGGATTGGTTTAACCAACAAAATCCGTGCCTATGCATTGCAAGATCAAGGTCATGACACCGTTGATGCAAACTTATTATTGAACCTTCCAGCTGATGCACGTCGCTATGACATGTGCAGCATTATGCTGAATCATCTTCAAATCAAAGAAGTGAAATTATTAACGAATAATCCATTAAAATTAAAAGCTTTGACTGATTTGGGCATCAATGTCGTTGAACGTGTTCCTTTAACTGTAGGTCGCAACCCATTTAATGAGCATTATTTAAAAACGAAACGTGAGCGTATGGATCATCTGTATAAAAAAGATGACTTCTAATTCACTTTTTACAAGCCGTTCAAAAATAAAGCAGTTAAGGGATTTTTGATTATTATAATTAAAAATCCCTTATTTTTTTTATGGATTTATGCTTTGATGTAACTAACCCCTAGATCACTTTAAGAGGATCATCATGCAGCACCCAACTTCAGCTGATATTCAACGTGTTCGTGAGTTTTTACTCGATCTACAAGCTCGCATTTGTGCAGGACTAGAGCAACAGGAACGTGCTGGCGGTAGTACCGCAGAATTTATCATTGATGATTGGCAGCGAACTGAAGGCGGCGGTGGTCGATCTCGTGTTCTGCAAAATGGTGATGTAATTGAAAAAGGTGGGGTGATGTTCTCCCACATTAATATTAGTAAATTGCCTACTTCTGCCACTGAGCGCCATCCACAGATTGCAGGTGCTAAGGCACAAGCATTAGGTGTCTCTTTAGTTATTCACCCTAAAAATCCTAATATTCCAACTTCACACGCAAATGTACGCTTATTTGTCGCTGAACCCGAAGGGCAAGATCCAGTATGGTGGTTTGGCGGTGGTTTTGATCTAACCCCCTTCTATCCAGATGATCAAGACGTTTTAAACTGGCATCAAACAGCTTATGATCTGTGTCAGCCTTTTGGTGAAAATGTTTATGCTGAACATAAGCAATGGTGTGATGATTATTTCTATTTAAAACACCGTGATGAACAGCGTGGCGTAGGCGGTTTATTTTTTGATGATTTAAATCAATGGGATTTCGAAACTTGCTTTAAATATATCCAAGCAGTTGGTAATGGCTATTTAGAAGCAATTTTACCGATTTTTGAAAAGCATCGTGAACAACCCTACACCGAAGCACAACGTGAGTTCCAGCTGTATCGTCGTGGTCGTTATGTGGAATATAACTTAGTTTATGATCGCGGTACTTTGTTTGGTTTACAAACGGGCGGCCGCATTGAATCAATTCTCGTAAGTTTGCCAAATTTAGCGGGTTGGTCATATCGTCCTGAATGGGAAGCAGACTCACCAGAAAAGCGTCTTACTGATTATTATTTAAAACCACGAGACTGGCTGGGTTTAAATAAATAAAAGAAATGATTCATCCCTGACATATAGCTCAGGGATGAAATCTTTTTGGGAATCTTAAAATAAAAATATTGCGGTATTGGGGATGGGGCGCTGAATTAGGTCTGATCTAAAATTTTGCATCAGTTCTCGACTCAATGGCTGCGGTGCATGTTTTAGGGTGAGCAATAATTGTAAAAACTGACCATGTGTAAATACGGCCAAATTCTTATGCTCATATTGCTGCGCTAATTGACTTAATTTTTCATGAACACATTGCACTCGCCCATATAAGTCAGCAAAAGATTCAGCGTCATCGGCATCACGATATTCATCATCCATTCTTTCCCAATACGCATTGACCCATTGCTTACGATCATCCAGATTGGTATTGGCACACCTCCTTTCCGAAAGATAACTAAACTCATGCAAGTTGTCGTCGACTTCTGCTGTGATCTGATACTTGAGTAAAATTGGTTCTGCGGTTTGATAGGTTCTTTGGTATTTAGAAATAATGACGTGAGCAATAGGTGGCAATGCTTCACAAAGTTGTTCTGCCTGTTGCTTCCCCTGCTCGCTCAGTGCAATTGCAGCATGCGATCTAGTTCGCCCATTGATGTTGGCTTCACTCTGCGCATGTCGAATTAAATAAATACTCATCTTTAAAACCAGATCCAACATTTGCAATGATCTAAAAATATCAAAGCATGTTCTTGTCCTGAAATCATGCCCTGTTTGAATGTTCAGATGTAAATCAATATTGCAGCATCCCCCTCAACTTTATAAACTTTAACGACCTCATAAGAATGATTCCCTCATGATCAAACAATTTGCTGTAATTGGAAATCCGATTGAACAATCACGCTCACCAGAGTTACACCATGCATTCGCAGCAAAAACTGGGGTCAACTTAAACTATAAAAAAATTCTTGCGCCATTGGATGGTTTTGAAAATACAGCCAAAGCATTTTTTGCCCAGAATGGTGTGGGGATGAATGTCACCGTACCCTTTAAAGAACAGGCCTTTGCGTTGTGTGATCAACTGACTGAACGTGCCAAGATTGCCAAAGCTGTGAATACGCTGTGGATGCAGGATGGCAAGCTCTATGGCGACAATACTGATGGTCAGGGTCTGGTTGCAGCGATTCAAGCACTAGGCTGGGAACTTAAAGATAGCCGTATTCTCATTTTAGGCGCTGGTGGTGCAACACGAGGTGTCATCTACCCTCTAGTTCAAGCAGGCGCTAAAAAGATTGTGATCGCCAACCGTACACTTACTCGTGCTGAACAACTCATTGAAGACTTAAAAGAGGCTGTAGCACACATTGAACTCACTGCAACAAGTTTAGATCAATTAAGTGGTGAGTACGATTTTGTGATTAATGCAACTTCAGCAAGCTTAACAGGTGATGCATTACAACTACCAGAAACCTTAGTTTTCCATCATGCTTACGAAATGGCATATGGCAAACCATCGAGTTTCTTAGATCAAGCACAAGCCCGTCAAATTCCTTCTACAGATGGTTTTGGTATGCTTGTTGGTCAGGCAATAGAAGCCTTTTCAATTTGGAATGGCGTTAAACCTGAACTCAAAGATTTTCTATAAACCATAAAAGAAGAACCTGCTTATTGCAGGTTCTTCTTTTACTAGTTACTTAGCATTCACTAACTTCATATAAACATCTTTAAAGATTTCATAATCAATAAATTCATTATGTTCGATCTTCAATGATTTGATAGATTTTTCAGACAATTGATTCTTATGCGCATCCACATACACTTGCCCTAAAACATTTGCTGTTTGTGCAAGCAGTGCTTTCTCATCATTTGAAATACCATTTTCACGTTCAAATTGAATTTGATATTGCTGAGCAAATAGTTGCTGAGGTTGTTTGTATTGAGCTTTTAACTTTTTCCATTCTTGGCGATCTTTATCGCCACGCATTGCATCACTCACAATACGATCAACAGCACGTCCAAGACGATCATCAAACTGATCTTCATTTTGTAAATGATGTTTGCTTTGCAATGCTTCGATAGCTTTCAAAGCTTTTCCTTCAGGGTTATACACATCTTCGTCTGAATACCAGTATGCATATACACTCGCAATCTCTTGCAATTCTTTGCTTGAGTAGCGCTCAACGATTTGCGGTGTGCTTTCTGTCAGTTTTGCAATAAATACAGCTTTATAGGTTTGCTCATAAGAATGGGTTGTATCATATTTTTGAGCTGCAATCATCTCAAGCTGATCATCTAAAGACAACGTATAAGGCTCAGCAGCATGCTCTTGAACTCCCGTTTGACCTAGCTTTTCAGAGAAACTATTCACTGCTTTTTCAAGCATTGAACCTTTGCTTGTTTCAGCCCAAGTTTTGGCACGCTTTAACTGTGCCTGATCAATTGGTGTTGCTTTGCCATAATTGCTGACATACATATCCGCTTTGATATTAAAACTTGATTTCAACTCAGGCAGTGCATAATTCAAATCATAGTCTAATTTTACAGCGCGGCCTTGTGCATCCAAACCAACATCCATCACAAATGGATTACGTTTATCAACTGGTGGTAATGCTTTCTCAATATCAGCTTGATGTTTAATCCAGAGTGCTTTAAACGCATGGTCATCAATAAATTGATTTTGATCGTAAACAGCAAATATTTTTTCTACGCTTTGTAGTTTAGAGATTGTCGTAATAAAGCTAGGTGTCTTATCCGCACTGTTAAATACATCAATGCCATAGATACTTTCACAATATTGAACATCGCCATATGTCATTTGCGTAGCGTTATACAATTCTCTACATTGCGCTGCACTCAGCCCTTCTTGCTCTGCATCATCTGCCGCACTCGCGACAACTGCTTCATCTTCAGTTGCATACTCATCTGCATCTGTAGCTTGTTGCGTAGCATCAGCAATATCTTCATCACTTTCCGCAGCATAATCCTCTTCATCATCTACGCCAAAATGCTTATTCACTAAATGATAGAGTTGTTGGCTCACGACACTTGCGTCGTCTGCAGCATCTTTATGCTCAAGCTTATGATTAGATTTTGACTGCTCTGAAGCTTTCACTTCATCAGCAACCAGTTTTTCTAGACTCTTTTCATTAAAATTCAAAACACTTTGCATTAAGTATTTTTCATTTACTTTGCTATATAAATTTGCTTGTAAAACTAGCTCTTCAATCGAAGTTTTTAAGCGAATTTTTTCAACCACTCCAGCCGCTTTATCAGCAGAAGAAAGGGATAAGGCCTGAATATTATTTTGATCTGCTAAGCGATAATAAACCGCACTTGAAGCTTTGACATATTCAGCAAATTTTTTGAAATCAACTTGATTGAATAATCCCTGATATTTAGAAAAATCGAGATACGCTAGATTATTTTGATTTTCTTTATTGACCAAATACGGCATCAAAGCAAAATAATTGATGTAAAACTTATAATCTTTTAAATCCAACACCATCGGTACTTTTGCTTGCACCAATAACGTTGGCTTTTCATAACGAGCCGTTAAATTAAATGATCCCATTTTCTGACGATAATGCACTGAGCCATCATACTCAAATTGCATATCATTCAAAATATTGGTCATTGCGCTGGTAAACTTTTCTGCCTTGGTGCTATAAGTTTTTGGCTGTTGTGCCAATGCAACATACAGCGCTTGTTTTTGTTTGGCATTTAAATTGACTTTTTGATCTCGTAAATATTGATCAACTTTTTGCTTTAAAGCAGCATCTAACTGCACTTTACCGTCTTTTGAATTTGTGTTGTTTTGATCAAGGTTGACATGAATATTAAATTTTCCGCGATAATCATAACTCGGATATTCATACATCGCATTGATACTATTGATGGCCTTTTGCTCTAAATTTACAGAGCTAGAATTGGTTTTAATGACATGCTGAGAGCACGCAGAAAGACTAAGACCCAACAAACATAAAGTTAAATATTTTAAACGCATAGCTTTATCGAACACCTTTATATCATTATACTTTCAACAACTAGAGTTATCATGACCATCTTCAAAGCGAATGAAGAACACTTAGTAAAGAATGACTTTTCTACGAATCAAATTCTTACAAAATTAGCTTTTCTGACACTGTTTTTAACCGTGTTTATCAATGTATTTTTATCACTATTGTGAATAATCAAAGTATCGAAACAGATAATCCAAAATGATTCAAATACAGGATTAAGATTATGCCAGCTTATAAAGCCCCTCTCCGTGATGTTCGCTTCTTAATGAATGAAGTGTTTGATTATCCTGCACACTACCAAACTTTGGCAAGTGGACAAAATGCTGATAAAGATACTGTTGATATGATTCTTGAAGGTGCGGCAGATTACTGCGAAAACGTACTTTCTCCACTCAATCAATCAGGTGATGAAGAAGGCTGTACGTTTAACAACGGCGAAGTAACAACACCGAAAGGCTTCAAAGAAGCTTATGACCAATTCGTAATGGGTGGTTGGCAAGGTCTTTCTTACCCAGAAGAGTTTGGTGGTCAAGGCTTACCAATGTCTTTAAACCTGATCAAATCAGAAATGATGGGTACTGCAAACTGGTCATTCACTATGTACCCAGGTTTAAGTACAGGTTGTATGAACACAATCATGCAGTTCGGTACGGATGAGCAAAAAAATACTTATATGCCTAAACTCGTTGAAGGAACTTGGTCAGGCACAATGTGCTTAACTGAACCTCAATGTGGTACAGACTTAGGTCAAGTTAAAACTAAAGCTGAACCTGCTGCTGACGGTACTTATAAAATCTCTGGTACTAAAATCTTCATCTCTGCTGGTGAACACGATTTAACAGAGAACATTATCCATATCGTACTTGCTCGTCTTCCAGATGCACCTGCTGGTACTCGTGGTATTTCGCTATTCATCGTACCTAAGTTCATTCCAACTGCTGATGGCGGTGTAGGTGAACGTAATACTGTTTCTTGTGGTTCAATCGAACACAAAATGGGTATCCGTGCTTCAGCAACTGCTGTGTTGAACTTTGACAATGCAACTGGTTACCTCATCGGTGAAGTAAACAAAGGCTTACATGCAATGTTCACGTTCATGAACACTGCTCGTATCGGTACTGCTGTTCAAGGTATTGCTCACGCTGAACTTTCTTTCCAAGGTGCGTTACCTTATGCAAAAGATCGTATGTCTATGCGTGCCCTTTCTGGTAAGAAAGAACCTGAGCGTGTAGCTGATGCGATTATTCACCATGCTGATGTCCGTCGTATGTTGTTAACTCAAAAAGCGGTTGCAGAAGGCGGTCGCTCAATGATCTATCATGCGGCAAAACTTGCAGACAAAATGACAGATGCATTAGTAAATGGCGATCAAGCTGCTTATGAAGCTGCTGATGACAAACTAGGTTTCTATACACCGATTTTAAAAGGTTTCTTGACTGAATTAGGTTTAGAAGCTGCGAATCATGGTATGCAAGTATACGGCGGTCATGGTTTCATCAAAGAATGGGGTATGGAACAAATCGCACGTGATGCACGTATCTCTACATTGTATGAAGGGACAACGGGTATCCAAGCACTTGACTTATTAGGTCGTAAAGTTCTTTTAAGCTCAAAAGGTAAAGTTGTTCGTGACTATACCGCTGAAATCTTAAAATTCTGTGCTGCCCATGCGCGTAACAAGTATCTACGTCGTTTCGCTTGGGACTTGACTAAGCTTTGCGCTCAATGGAACACATTAACTGTTCGCATCATGCTTGCAGCTCGTAAAGACCGTGACATCGTATCGTCTGCTTCTGCTGATTTCTTGATGTTCTCTGGTTATGTCATGATGGCTTATTTCTGGGCTCAACAAGCAGTGATTGCCTCTGAGAAACTAGAAGCAGGTAACGGCATTGAAACACCAGAATTCTATAAAGCAAAAATCAAAGTTGCTGATTTCTACTTTGATCGTTTATTGCCACGCGCTCAAGGTCATGCAGAATCAATGGTATCGACTTCTCGTACATTGACATCTCTTGCACCAGAACACTTCAGCTTCGATTACTAATCGGAACTGTAAAAAAGAGCGCTCTAGGCGCTCTTTTTTATGCTTAACTTTTAACTATTCAATTTTTTCAAAGACATAAGCTTTCTTTGGAAATGGATATTCTTTAAAGAAATGACGATTCTGTCCGTGATCACCATTCCAGATCTTGTCTAAATCTAAAACAAGGTTTTGCTCTTTATTGATCTTATAGTAAAGATTGACGTTCGCATTTTCACAACGAATCATGATTTCATTCAATTCTTTGTGTGCATGCCACTGAACCTGTTTACACATCTGTTCAATCTTGGTCATATTACGAGAAGGATCTGAACCTAATCGACCAAAACTGGTATTGATCCAATACACCGAACCATCATCTAAAAGATTAATAATATATTCTGCTTCTTTCTCATTACTCACACATCCAGCAAAAGGATCTGAGCATGGAATACGCGCATGATAACGCCCAGCATAAATCAAATCCTGCTGAGAAGGTTTTTCCATACGTTTAGATGCAACATGTGGAATAGTTGCTTGTCCCGCAATCTCAGTAAGTGAAACGCCTTCACTCGATACAGTTTGTTCATCCTCTAAAACCATATCATCGGAAAGTTCTTCATGCTCTTGTTGCGTCTGGGGTTGCTGTTTCATTGACTCTGGGTGATGGCTATCACAAGCACTCAACCCTAAACTCAATACAGCTCCTACACTAATATATTGTAAGAATAACCTGAACTGCATATTCATAATTCTCTAACATCAATATCGTTATCTTTTTTCATGACTTCACCACCCCGTATAAATATTAAACAGGTTTTATTCACGTAAATATTGCGTGAAAACAAGGTAAGTTGTGCTAACGATAGGATTGAAATAGCAAATTGACAAAGCAGTATGCCTTAAGTCAGTGCATTTTAGGCGAAACTGTCGGTTTTTCCATCAGCAGTTTACACACCGTAACTATTCTCTTGCTTGTGAGAACTTTAAAAATTTATTTTTGACCATATTTCTTAATTAACAGCAGTGTTGATCCTGATTTTAATTTTTTTACTGCTGTTTCATGAATTTAAGGAGACCTACTCGATGGCCAATTCTGGTTTATATCGCTCAAGCCAACAAAGCATAGTCGCTGGTGTTATGGGCGGTATTGCGGAACGTTTTGGTTGGAATGCAAATTTATTACGTTTGATCTTTGTCATTGTTTCACTCATGAGTGCAGCCTTTCCTGGTATTTTGGTATACCTCGTTTTATGGCTCGTCATTCCTAAACAACAGACAAATCGAGTAGAACACGTACATGGCTACAACCAGCCTGTTAAAACAGTTTATGAGGATCAAAACTTAAGACGTTAATCATCTTTTCCTCTTTGGTCGCTACGGTTGGATTTACCCCTAATACAACCGTAGCTTTTTTTATTTGGAATTAGCTATTTTGACGATTTATTTGTTGTTGCAAAGCAGCGATCATATCAGCACGACTCACGATTCCAATGAGACGCTCCTGCTCAACTACAGGAATATAATTAAAAGATTTCTCTACGAAATAAGGCACTAAATCTTGGATGGGTTGCGATGGTTCAACCGTTACAACACGACGACTCATAATTTGTTTTACATAGTGTTGCCATGAATTTCGTGGATCAGTCGCACCTTTGAACCATTCCACAACCTCATACAAAGCCAACGTCCCCACCAATTTCTCTTGCGCATTGACCACTGGTAAACTCATTAAGTTAACCGACTTAAATTTATCTAATGCTTGATAAATATCATCCTCGTCATGTAATCGAATCACATCTCGACTCATAATATCCTGACAAACAAAAGTACTCATGGAGCGTTCATTGGCATGGACTTGCGCTTGCAAAATGATTTTTTCTAAATCGTACTGACTAATATCCAATAATTCAGTGTGATGATCTAACGCATATTCAATATCTTTAGGTTGAATCGAAACCTTCTGTGTCGGCGTTGGATCTTTCGAACGTTCATTTAAATGAGCTGTCAGCGGGTAATGTCTGCCAATCAATCGATTAAAAAATACTGCAAATAACAGCAATAAAATCGAATTTAACAACACAGGATATAGAATAAAGTGAAACCCTAAACGATGTACAGCATCACCGCCGAGTACCGCAGTAATCGCCACAGCCCCACTCGGTGGATGCAAAGAATCCGTGGTCATCATCATAAAAATAGCAAAGCCAACCGCGAGACTAAACGCAGTGGTTGAATCTGCAAGTAATTGCGTGCAAGTAACACCAATCACACTAGCCAAGATATTGCCAATAATCACATTCCACGGTTGTGCTAAAGGACTATTTGGGACAGCAAATAATAAGACCGATGAAGCTCCCATTGGTGCGATATACCAAGCATTGATCCCACCCAAAACATACCAACTGATCAATGAGGAAATTGCGAGACCACATAACGCACCTACACCAGATAAGATCCTTTCTTTGACAGGGAGAACTTTATAATTTGGTTTTAGAAAATTAAGCCAGTCTGATTGGGTATAGCTCACAATTCACCTTGCTAGAGAGTATTGTTTTGATTGGTGGCGCAAGTATACGCCGAAACAACCATAAGGTGTATCTTAGTTACATCTTAAAGTTAACAGATATTCTGATAATCTACTGTTCAAGTAATTTCTTGTGATTTTATCCGATAGTTGAATTCCAATATTGTCAGAGAACAATACAATTCACGCTTGGTTTTATTTTCACTCCTGTCAAGGAGCGGTTTTGAAT
>NZ_DJLC01000101.1:0-63372 GCF_002434875.1 Acinetobacter sp. UBA6526
GTAGACTTTGATAAAAAAAATCTATCTGAGCGCTTATCCTGGAAAGGAGAGGCTTGTGAGGGTTTAATGGCTTGGGGTGCAAACAATCAAGTACCAAATGATGCAAATTTAACTGGAGCAAGATCAGGAAGCGTGTTCTTTGCATTTGATCGCTCAAATGTAAATGCAATCGAACAAGGTTCAAGTTCTGTGGCGGCAATTGCCGAGCGAATTAAGCAAAGCAATTCAACAGGTACGATTACAGTTGCAGGTTTTGCTGATCCATTGGGTAAATTTTCATATAACCATCAACTTTCAGCACAGCGAGCGAATACAGTAGCGAAGCTTTTGGTAAATGAAGGTATTGATGTAAATCGTATTCAAATCCAAGCCAATAGCCAAACTGATTTATACCAACAATGTGCGGGTAACAAAGCTAATAATCGTCTTGTTGGCTGTTTAGCTCCAAATCGACGTGTGAATGTCAGTTGGTAATTTACTTGTCTTGAAAAGGCTACCGTGAGGTAGCCTTTTTTATATCTAAATCTCATGGGGTTTGCTTTTGAGAACAATATTTTAAATTTAATTGCATTTTGTCCGCTAATTTAAAAAATATGTGAACTGTTAGACAATAACGATGTTTTTGATTAAAAATTAAACTAAAATACGCTTTTATGAAATAGCATGTTTCGATGTCAATTTCATGTATTTCAATAATTAAAGAAAGTATCTCATCAGTAGAGTGAATGAATCATTTCTCTCGACTCCAAAAGCTGATTAACGATGCTTCATTTTTATAGCGGCTTTCAAGGGGAAAGATATGTTGGACTCAAAAAACTTAGTTGTATTGGATCAAATGCTTGTCTTAACTAAAGAGGGTAAAAACGATTTGGTTTATGAAAATAATACTTTGCTCAAAGTAAAGATGTTTTCAAATCATCATATTGTTGTAGAGGATGATCAGCAGACGAGCTTTCTTTTAAAACGCCAAGATGAAAATATCATTTGGTCTTTTATTTAAATATATATCATATATCAAGAGCACCTTAATTCAAAAAAATTAGGTGCTCGTACTTGCTTGCTGCTTTAAATCCATCAGAATCGGGCAACATTCATTTTCAGTGGTTTTACACTCATCTAACCATGTTGAAAGACGTAGTTTGAGTCCTTGTAACTCTTGAATACGTTCATCAATTTTATTTAATCGCTGTTCGATGACATGACGTACTTCTACTCGATCTTCTAAATTTAAGGTTAATAACTCCTTAATTTCATTCAGTTGCAATCCAGCATCTTTGGCTTTTTGAATAAAGCTTAATGTTTCCAAATCTTGTTGATGATAATAGCGATAACTTAGGGTGCTTTCAGGAATTCGCATTAAGCCAATCCGCTGATAATAACGAATGGTTTCAACATTGATATTGCAGGATTTTGCCAATTTTCCAATAGTAAGATTCATGTGTTTGTGCCTCATCAATTGCCAAAATAATGCTTGACTCTGTACCTAGGTACAGACTTTATGCTAAACCTATCCAAAAAGAAAAGATAGGTGTTGTTGTGGAACATCAAAAAACGTCATCATGCTGCTCTGGCAAAAAAACAGCAATTGTGTATGAATATATTGATCCAGTATGTGGTATGCAAGTTGCTGAAACATCAGCGTATTATTTTGACTACCAAGATATCCGATATCTATTTTGCTCAGCAGGTTGTCAACAGAAATTTAGTGCGCAGCCTGATGCTTATTTGAAAGCAAATCAAACTGACAAAACGTCATCTTCTTGCTGTGCTGAGGAAAAACCACAGAAACAATCAAGTTGTTGCGGAACGTCAAAAGAACAGCCTGTTGTTGCACCTGTGGAAAAATCTTCTTGTTGTGAACCGAAGCCAAGTGAGAAAAAGAAAAGCTCATGTTGCGGAGGTGAAAAAAAGCCACAAATAGCGCAACCTGAAGTAAAAAAATCTAGCTGTTGTGGTGGTGGACATACACATCAAGTTGTTGATGGAGATACAGAGATTGATCCAGTTTGTGGGATGTCAGTTAAAACCACGACTGATCTAAAAACAACCTATCAGGATAAGACTTATTATTTCTGTAATCCATCTTGTTTGGATAAATTTAAGAATGATCCTGAGTTTTATCTTATTCCACCTGATCAGCGTCCTGTACCTGAAGGTGCAATGGATATGGATTATACCTGTCCAATGGACCCTGAAATTGTGCAGAAGGGACCTGGTACGTGCCCAATTTGTGGTATGGCGCTTGAGCCAATGCAACCTACTTTAGATGATGGGCCGAATCCTGAATTAGTTGATTTTAGTAAGCGCTTTTGGACGACATTGCCACTTAGTTTGTTGGTCATGATCTTGGCAATGGGTTCGCATATTCATGCTTTTATTTCTCCGCATATTCAACCGTGGATCGAATTGATTTTAAGTTTGCCTGTAGTGTTATGGGCAGGTTATCCAATTTTACAGCGCTGCTGGGTGTCTTATAAAACTGGACATCTCAATATGTGGAGTTTGATTGGTGTCGGTGTACTCGCTGCATTTATTTATAGTGTGGTTGCAACGATTTTCCCATCACTCATTCCAGTTGAAGCTAAAACTGGACATGGTGTCGCTGTTTATTATGAAGCAGCCTGTATGATCGTTTCATTGAGTTTACTCGGGCAAATTCTAGAGCTTAAAGCGCGTTCACAAACTGCAAACTCATTAAAAGCACTGTTACGCTTACAACCAGCCAAAGCCAAACTTGTTCAAAATGATCAAGTTAAAGAAGTCGATATTGCCATGATTAAACAAGGCGATATTTTACAGATTTCTTCTGGGGAGCAGATTCCATTGGATGGTCTTGTAGTTGATGGCAAAACCTATGTTGATGAATCGATGATGACAGGTGAACCTGTTCCAGTAAAAAAGGAAAAGGACGATCAAGTGATTGGCGGTACGATTAATCAACAAGGTTCGATTCATATTAAAACTACGGCAGTTGGTACCAATACAACACTCGCCAAAATGATTCAGACGGTAGCTGATGCGCAACGCTCCAAAGCGCCTTTACAGCGTATTGCCGATGTTGTGGCGAAGTATTTTGTGATTGCTGTATTAAGTATTAGTGTGTTGACTTTTATCGCTTGGATGGTTTTTGGTAAAGCCCAATTTGATTTGGCATTGATGTGTGCTGTTGCTGTACTGATTATTGCCTGTCCGTGTGCTTTGGGTTTGGCAACACCAATGTCTGTGATGGCGACAACGGGGCGTGCCGCACAGAAAGGGGTACTATTTAAAGATGCAGAAGCAATTGAATCTTTGAGCAAGGTGAATACCTTAATCATTGATAAAACAGGAACATTGACTGAGGGTAAGCCGAGCTTAAAAGAGATTCAACCGTTATCAAATGTGTATAGCCAAAGTCAGATCGAGTTGTGGATTGCATCAATCGAGCAATATTCGACTCATCCTATTGCCCAGACGCTCACTAAACTTGTTGATTCAGATCAATTGTTGAATGTTTCTGATTTTGAAGATGTTACGGGCTTTGGTGTAAAAGGCACGATAGAAGGTAAGGCACTCTATATAGGTAGCCAAAAATTAGTTGAACAGCTCGGTTTGACGTTTAGTAGCGAAAAGTTGATCCAAGAGCTAGACCAAAAACGATCTCAAGGTGATGTCATTAGTTTCCTAATGTCTGAACAAGAATTGATTGCTTATGTGTCGATTCATGATGCGATTAAGGAAAATGCCAAAGCCGTAATTGATCAACTTCATGCAGATGGGATTGACGTGATCATGGCGACAGGTGACCATGAAAAAAATGCACAGATGGTTGCAGCTGCACTGGGTATTCAACAGGTATTTGGCAATTGTGATCCGAAGCAGAAGCTTGAAATTGTGAAGCAAGCACAGTCACAAGGTAAAGTGGTTGCAATGGCAGGAGATGGTATCAATGATGCACCCGCACTTGCTCAAGCCAATGTCGGCATTGCAATGGGCACAGGAACAGATATTGCCAAACAAACTGCACAAGTGACGTTGGTGAAAGGCGATATACAAGGCGTAGCGCACGCTTTACATATGGCAAAACTTGGTGTGAAAAACATGAAGCAGAACCTTGCGTTCTCATTTGTTTATAATGGATTAGGTGTGCCAGTTGCCGCAGGTTTATTCTATCCACTCACGGGTTTATTACTTACGCCAATGTTTGCTGCGGTCGCAATGTCATTAAGTTCGTTATCTGTGGTAGTCAATGCACTGCGATTGAATAAATCATAATCCTTTTTGTTTTAGCTCTATTCTCATAAATTGAGAGTAGAGCCACGTTTATTTTGACTCAATTGACATCATCAAAATGAAACCAGTCAATTCTATTTTTATGCTTTATCCTTAACGTGAATAAAAACTATTGGGAAATAGCTAAGGATGGAATGGCAAATGAAAAATAATAAATTTACAAGGTTGGTTAAACCTTTAGTGACTTCTTGTGTGATTGCATCAAGTTTAATGGTAATAAATGTTGGGCATGCAGCACCCGCAGAAAAATTAGATTTAACTCTTTCTACCTATTCGCAGAATAAAATCAAAAAACTGCTTAATGATCCGAAGGTTTGGGATCAAATTCCCAAGCAAGTGACATTATGTGTGTATTCCCCAAGTGGCGAACATGGTGAGGCATTTGAGCAGGCGACTAGCTATTTAACAGAGATTCCTCGTATTGTGCGAATTGCAAAGCAGTATGGCGTGAATATGAATGTGACACGTCCATCTAATCTTCAAATGAATTTGAGTTTTGATTATCCGAAACTCAAAAAAACAGCGTCTACTTTGGTGACTTTAAAAGTTTATACCAATGAAAGTGTGTTAACTGAAGACTTCCGTAGCAAACGTTGTGATGGCGCAGGTATCAGTAATTTAAGAGCGAAACAGTTTAATAAGTTTGTTGGCAGTATCGATGCAATTGGTGCGGTGCAGACCTATAAACAATTAACTGCTGTGATTCAAACTTTAGCCAACCCAAAGTTTGATGAAAAAATGGTTAATAAGGATTTTGAGGTTGTCGGTGTAGTGCCATTAGGTGGTGCGTATATTATGGTGGGAGATCGTAATATCAATACACTGGCAAAGGCAGCAGGCAAGAAGATTGCGGTTTTACAATTCGATGAAACTCAAAAGAAACTGGTTCAAAATGTTGGTGCGCAGCCTGTTGCAGTCGACTTATTAACAGTCGGGCCAAAATTCAATAATAAAGAAGTTGATATTATGGCCGCGCCAGCAATCCTGTTTGAACCGATGGAACTGCATCGAGGTATGACTGACAAATCAGGTAAAGTTGTTGGTGGAATTATTAAGTTTCCAGTCATTCAGGTCACTGGAACCTTAATTATGCATCGCAATAAGTTTCCTGCTGGGATGGGATCAATCGCCCGTGAAATCATTTCAAAACAATTAACACCAGCATTTAACTTTGTAGATAAGCTTGAAGGCCGCATCCCTGATAAATATTGGATGACCTTAAATGAAAGCGATAAGCCGGGTTATGTGCGTTTAATGCGTGAGGCGCGTATTCAAATGACCAAAGAAGGTTATTATGATCCAGATATGATGAAGCTACTTAAACAGATTCGTTGTTCGCAAGATCCTACGAATTATGAGTGTGCTTTAAAAGATGAGTGAGTGATATAAATGCTTTAAAATATAATGAAAGATACCAGTATATTGATCTAGCAATATAAAGCACCTGATGGTGCTTTATTTTTTATTTGAGTTTGATGTTTTTCTCTAATGTTATTATTTCTCTTTTTTGGAGTAATACTGTTTCTTTAAGATCTTCAAGTTGAATTTGAAGTCGTGCTATATCTCTCTGTTTCTCTTGGAGTTTATTAATTTTCCCTTTTAGCTCTAAATGATTATTTTCTATAATAAAAACAAGTTTCTTCTTCTCTTGTTTTGTATGCCATAGTAGAAAAAAGAATACAAGTGAAATGGATAAAGCCAATATTACAACTCCCTATCAAACAGAAGAGAATAGCATAAGGTAAATTAATACCTGTTCGTTTCTAGCCGATATTTCTTCATTTTATCAATCATATATTGGTGGGGGAGTATGGCTAAGTTTTGATTTTTATGAAAAAATTTAAAATAGGTTTAAATTTAGGGCAGTTAAAAAGACATTTTTGAGGAAATTCAAACTTTATAGTTTTATAGGAGATTATTTTTATAATAAATAAATTGCTCCAGAGATGCCGCTGCATGGTCGTTACCCTGAACCCGATGAGTTCAAGGTGGAGGTGACGCATATTTAACGGGTTTCCTACTCAAGGTAGGCATACACTCAAAATATACAGAACACATCCATAAATTTAAGTATCGGCAGGGGACTAGACGTACTGGCGAACACCCTAGAGACAGTTTTAGTATAACTGATCTTTACACGATGGCAATGTTTGCAGGCCACATATCTGTAAAGATACTTACTAATTGATGGGGCTTTGTGCAATTTTACTCAACAGTTTGTTCAACATCTTCCAAAATGGTTTGAAGTAAGTGTTCGCAGTGTTCATATTCTTGCAAAGACTTATTCAAACTGAACACTTCTTGAGCCATTTGTAGAGCAACCATGATCACAAGTTTGTTGTGTTCAACACGCGGTGCATTACGACGCATATCATGAAACTTTTGATTTAGTAATTCTGCAGCACGCTCTAACTCTTCACGCTTGTCTTCAGTTGTATTGAGACGAAAAGTTTGTTCAATTAAACGTAGCTCAACAACGATCGCTTCACTCATGATCAAATCTCCTCTTGTGTTTCAGCATTCGGGTGAGCAAGTTGCTGAATTTCTTGTGCGTGTTGATCTTGAGCGGTGCCTAAAATGGCAAGACGTTGAATGATGGCTTCAACCTTAGATTTTGCCAATTCATTCTTTTGCAATAATCGATCACGATCCTGCTGTAAGTCTTGGATTTCTTGCTGACTGTGTCTTTGTTGTGCTTGTAATTTTTCTTTATTAACACGTAAATCATTACGCTCAGCCAAGATTTCTTGGAAACGATTTTTAAGATCAGTGGTACTTTTTTCTAAACGGCTGTAACGTTCAGCTAAAGTTGTCGCATCAGTATTCAGTTGTTTAAATTGATCTTGTAACTGAGTCAGTTGTTCAGTTAAGTTATCAACTTCTTCCTGCTTTTGCGTGATGATGCTATTTTTTTGCACGATTTGTGCATGATGATCAGTTTCAGCTAATTGTTTAGCCTCAGTGAGCGATGTATTTTCTCGCTCAAAATGGTGTAAGCGCGTTTTTAAAACACCAATATGCGCTTGTAGACGCTGTAATTGTTCTAACATAACGAAGGTCGCACAGAGTTGCAATCAAAGGTAATATATACAGCAGTATAGAGATTGGATAAACGAATGCAAGACGATATTTCAGGTTGGACGGAATGGAATGCCCATTTTGATGGGATTGAAGAAATTTCAAGTCCAAGTGAGTTACACGGTTTACTAACAGGTATAGTTTGTGTGACACAAGCACCGACCTCTGATGAATGGTCACAAATCTTAAACACCTTAAATGTGCCTGTTTTACAACCAGAAGCACTCGAAAGTTTAACTGACGAAGCTGAAGACGTGGCACATGCTCTGTCAGATGATGAACTTGATTATCTACCAATGCTTCCAGATGATAGCCATTTACTTGTAGATCGTGTTCAAGCATTAGCTGACTGGTGCGCAGGTGTTGTGCTTGGTTTCGGTTTGGCTTCTGGTCATATTCGAGGTGAAGAACAAGAACTGATTGAACATTTACAAGATGTTGCAGCGGTTGAGTTTGAAGACTCGGATAATGATGAAGAAGGTGAAGAAAGCTATCAGGAATTGTATGAGTTTGTACGTTTAATTCCTGTGAGCTTGTCAATTGGCCGTACCAAGATTCCTGTAAGTGAAAGTTCTTTGTTGAAAAATTTTCATGCAAAAAGCAGAAATCAAGATGCGCCTGTTGATCCCCAAACGGTCGTAGAAATGTTTACCCCACATCGTCCGAGTTAAGACGGTTTTAAATCTCCCTAAATCCCTCTTTATAAAAGAGGGACTTTCTAGCTGTAGGATAATATGAAACTAAGTCAAGCCGATTTCAAACAACGCCGTGATCTTCTCGCACAGAAAATAGGAAATAACAGTATCGCTATTATTGCGACTCGAGCAGAAATGTATCGTAATCGTGATGCTGATTATAAATATCGAGCGGACAGTAGTTTTTATTATCTAACTGGATTTGCAGAGCCAGAAGCGGTTGCGATCATTGAAACCTTTGACGAAGGAAAAGATTATAGCTATAGCTTATTCTGCCGTGAACGTAACCGTGAAATGGAAATCTGGAATGGCTATCGTGCTGGGATTGATGGTGCGATTGATATTTATGATGCTGATGAAGCTTATGCAATTGATTTGCTTGATGAAGAAATTATCGACAAGCTATTAAACAAACAACGCCTTTATTATCGTATCGGACAAACTTCAGAGTTTGATGCGCGAGTAAGCCAATGGATTCAAAAAGCGGATGCACAACAGCGCCGTGGTGGTGCAGCGCCCGCAGAAGTGGTTCAATTGGATCGTATTGTTGATGAGATGCGTTTGAAAAAATCGGCACAAGAAATTGAGTTGATGCAGATTGCATCGAATATCAGTGCTGAAGCGCATACCCGTGCAATGCAAAGTGTAAAACCAGAGATGATGGAATACGCGCTTGAAGCAGAACTGAATTATATCTTTGGTAAAAATGGTTGCGTGCCTGCTTATAATAGCATTGTAGGCGGTGGTGAAAATGCCTGTATTTTGCACTATGTTGAAAATAATAAGCTGTTAAAAAATGGCGATTTAGTTTTGATTGATGCGGCTTGTGAATATGAGTTCTATGCGTCAGATATTACCCGTACATTCCCAGTCAATGGTAAGTTTAGTCCTGAACAGAAGGCACTTTATAATATTGTTTTAGATGCACAAATTGCAGCGATTGATGCAACCCGTATCGGCAATCATTATAAATATCCACATGAAGTTGCAGTAAAGATATTAACTCAAGGTTTAGTTGATCTTGGTTTATTGAACGGTGAGGTGGATGAGTTGGTGGAAAGCGAAGCATTCCGTCAATTCTTTATGCATGGTACAGGGCATTGGCTCGGTATGGATGTACATGACGTCGGTGCTTATAAAACTGGCGAGGACTGGCGTGCTTATGAAGCAGGTATGGTGGTGACTGTTGAACCCGGTTTATATGTTGCACCTGATGATGAAACAGTAGATGCGAAATGGCGCGGTATCGGCATTCGTATCGAAGACGATATTGTTGTGACTGAAAATGGTCCATTGGTTCTAACCAAAAATGTGGTGAAAACTGTTGAAGAAATTGAAAGCTTGATGGCGAGTAATTAAAGTAAAATTGAGAAAAAGGCTTATCAATAGATAGGCCTTTTTATTTAGTTTGATAATCCAGACAACTTTTGAATATATTTTAAAAACATAGACCAAACAAAGTACAAATTCCCTTCCTGATTTGAGTTAGAGTAAGATAGGCTAGGGTCTATTGATAGTTCACCTTACGAGCTAAAGCTCTCATTGCGACAGTGGACATTTTTTAGGTGATACAAGGCATGGCTTATGCAATTTAGTCATTCTAAACAAATAAGCCATAACGCCGTAGCGACAAAAAATGTCCCTGTCCCGTAGGGTTATGGCAAAAACTTCCTTAAACTTTGTTATGAAACTTGACAAGGGGATGGTCATTGCCTACGTTTCATGCCTCGTTTAAGTTGTTTTAGCCTATAACGCAACGCATAGATGAATTATCAATAGACCCTTAACATCAAGTCATGAAAAACTGATAAGGAATAATATTATGCAGCAACAAGTCATCATTGTCGGTGGAGGTATGGTTGGACTCAGCCTTGCTCTAATGTTGGCAAAATCTAATATCGCAGTAAAGCTATTAGAAGCTGTGAAATATCCAAACTATGATGATGAAAATGTTGCCCCTTATCATTCCAGTTTTGATGCGCGTAACACCGCATTGTCACGCCGTAGCGTACAGACTTACCAAAAATTAGGTTTGTGGGAAGCCTTACAGCAACATGCCACCCCAATTCTACAAGTACATATCACAGAGCAGGGTAGCTTTGGTAAAGCACGACTTGTCGCAGAGCAAGAAAAAGTAGAAAGCTTTGGACAGGTGATTGAAAATGCTTGGCTTGGTCGTGTTTTGCTCACTCAAGTTCGCCAACAACCGCTGATTGAATTAATTGATGGCGTACAAGTCACCTCATTGACACAAGATGATGATGCGGTACACATTGAAGCCATGCGTAATGGCGAATATATTCATTCCCTAAAGTCTAAATTGGTCATTGCTGCCGATGGTCGTGATTCATTCTGTCGCCAAGCGATCGGTGTGGGTGTAGATGAGCATGACTATGACCAAGTCGCCATCGTGACCACAGTTCAAACTTCTAAGCCACATCAACAAGTCGGCTTTGAGCGCTTTAGTGCGTTGGGACCGTTAGCACTGTTGCCGTTGCCGGGTGAATACCGCCGTTCAGTGGTGTGGCCTGTGAAAAAAGGCACTGAGGCAGAATGGTTAGGTGAAGAAAATGATCAACATTTCCTTGATGCTTTACAGGAAACTTATGGTGATCGTGCAGGAAAGTTTGAAAAAACAGGCAAGCGCTTTAGCTATCCATTGTCTCAAGTCTTAGCTGATAAACAAGCAGTAGGGCGTGTGGTGCTGATGGGTAATGCGGCACATACCATTCACCCAGTTGCGGGGCAAGGCTTCAATTTATGCTTACGTGATGCAGATGTATTGGTGCGTTATTTGATGGAGCAATTGGCGAAATCAGATGATATTGGCAACCCAGATAATTTACTCGCTTATGAACAAGCACGTTTAACTGATCAACAACGTGTGATTAAGTTCTGTGATTCTGTGGTACGTGGTTTTAGTAATCAGAATCCAATTCTAAAATTATTACGAAATACTGGGTTGATTGCATTTGATGTGATCCCTGGAATTAAGCCTTTGGTTGCCAATTATGCGATGGGACTAAAAGCATGAGTGAAATGTTAGATGTTGTGATCGTTGGTGGTGGCTTGGTCGGTGGTCTAACGGCATTACTGCTTGCTCAGGGTGGCGTTCAAGCGACAGTATTGGATGCTGCGCCTGTGTTAGATCAAGAGAAAACTTTAGCTGTGATGAATCCGCGTGTATTGGCACTGAGTCAGGCAACCATTCATTTATTGAAAACAGTTGATGTCTGGAATGATTTAGCCCGCCAAATGCCCTATTCAGGTATGCAAGTCTGGAACAAGAATGGTTATGGTGAAATCAATTTTGGCCATGCCTCAGAACAGCAACCTCAATCAGATCAGGCTCTAGGTTCAATGGTCGAGCCAAGTGTTTTGAATGTAGCGATTCAGCAAAAAATGCTGCAACAACTTAAAGACTATCGCACCCAAGTCAAAGTCATTCGGATCGAACAGATTCCACAAGGTTGGTCGATTCAACTTGCTGATGGCACAATTATTAAAACCAAGTTATTGATCGGTGCGGATGGCGCCAACTCATTTGTACGTGAGCAGGCGTATATTGATCTCGATGTGTTGGATTATAAACAAGCCGCGATCAGTTGCGCGATCAAAACGTCGCAACCCAATCAATATGTCGCTCGTCAAATTTTCCTCCCTACAGGCCCATTGGCGTATTTACCAATGGCGAGTCTGGATGTACAGGAAAATGGTTATTGGCAGTCGATTGTCTGGACTTTACCTGATGATTATGCTGATGAGTATTCAGCACTAACTGATCAAGATTTTATGCGATTGCTCACTCAGGAAAGCTTACAAATGTTAGGTGAAGTTGTTGATGTTCGCTCTAGAGCGCAATTTCCACTTAAAGCACGCGCGGCGCAACGCTATATTAAATCAGGCTTGGCATTGATTGGTGATGCTGCACATGTGATTCATCCTTTAGCTGGACAAGGCGTGAATATTGGTTGTCTCGATGCTGCTGTGTTGTGTGATGTATTACTGCACGATTTACAACGTGGAGTGTGGGCTAACGAGCAAACTTTGTTGCGTTATGAGCATCAGCGTAAAGGTCAAAATGATGCGATGATGCACAGTATGTCGGCGATTGGCTGGTTGGAAAGCTCGGAATTATTTCCATTTGTATGGGCAAGAAATTTTGGCTTAAAACAGGTTGAACAGTTCGATTGGTTTAAGGATCGTTTTATGCAACAGGCCAATGGCTTAGGTGCATTGAAGCAGACACGTTACGCTTGCTAAAAAATAGTAGATATTTTTTAAACAATCATTTATAAATCAGAGTGAATTTGGTCGTAAAAAATACGATTTAACAAACATTATGCTTTGCGAAATGAGAAGAGCTTGCTAAATTTCACCAAGTTCTGATGACCAAATAGCGATGATGAGAATTTAGTCATTGTGGGGAGAGTAATATGACGGAAATGAATGATTACGACGAAAATACAGAAGATTCTGCTGTAGACGATGAAGAGGCGAAAGCAGCCGAAAGTGGTGCAGATAATGAAGAGTCTAGTGCGAATGACGCTGATCTTGCTGAAGCTGAGACATTAACCGTGACTGCAAAGCAGAAACAACGTCAAGCTTTAGAAGATGAAGTGGCTGCATTTCTTGCGCGCGGTGGACGCATTACCGAAGTGCCACCAGATGAACATCAAGATTAAGTCAAATGTCGAATAAAGACATCAAAAAAGCATCACGATTGTGGTGCTTTTTTTTGCTGATGTGATTCATGTTCACATTCATGTGGTTGATGTAATTCTTTGAGAATGCCACATTGCTCAATCGTTCTGTGTTGAGAACATTGCTGTTTAAGATGAGTTAGGTCTTGCTGTAGATGTTGAAGATTTTTAATTTTTTGAGCAACATCTTTGAGATATTGATCAACAAGTTGATCGACTTCAATACAGGTTTGACTTGGGTTTTCTGCTAAATCTTTGAGCTTTTGAATATCCTGTAAAGTAATGCCCAATTCACGACAATGTTTTAGAAATAATAATTCTGAAAGCATTTGCTCGGAATAATAACGATAATTTCCTTCTGTTCGCTTTGCCTTTTCTAATAATCCAATTTTTTCATAATATCGAATGGTATCAACAGAAACGCCTGATTTTTTAGCGAGTTGCCCAATTGTAAAATTAATCATACTTGACTCTGGAGTTACTCAAGGGTTTTTAATAACTATAAAAGATAATGTGAGAAAAGTCATGGCGGGATGCGGATGTAATACAACGACTGCACCAACACAAAAGATTAGTCCAAAATTTAGAAAGGCATTGTGGATCGCTTTGGTTCTTAATGCCGCAATGTTCTTCGTAGAAATGATCGGGGGATCACATGCACGTTCGGTATCTTTGTGGGCAGATGCACTCGATTTTGCTGGGGATGCAGCCAACTATGCTATTTCCTTGGCAGTGTTGTCGATGACGCTGTATTGGAGAGCAACAGCAGCTTTGCTAAAAGGAATTACCATGACCGCATTTGGTGTGTTTGTGATTGCAAAAGTGATCTGGTCATGGTGGTTAGGTTTAACACCTGAACCGATGTTGATGGGAGCTATTGGAGTTCTTGCATTGATTGTAAATGTCAGCGTGGCATTGTTGCTTTATGCTTTCCGTGATGGTGATTCAAACATGCGTTCGGTGTGGCTATGCAGTCGTAATGATGCGATTGCGAATATTGCAGTCATTATTGCTGCCGTTGGAGTGTTTGGTACTGGAACAATGTTCCCTGATTTATTGGTTGCTTTTATTATTGCTTATTTGGGTGTTTCTTCAGGTTTGAGTGTGATTAAACAGGCGAGAGCTGAAAGAAAAATTGATCAAAGTAAGCTTATGTCAAAAGCTTAGCAACGTTGAAAAAATTACTGGAGTCTCCGTGCGATATGATTTAGGTAGTATTCAATATCAATTTTTCTATAACCCAATAACTGACCGATTCTGCGTTCGATTGTGGGTTGAAAACCTTTTTGTAGTAAAGACTGCTCTAGTATCGATAGCAATCCATTAAGATGAGATTTTGGAGCATTCTTATAAATTAAACAAAACGTTATAGTTTTATTCGCATGTTGTGTTGGGAATGTCTTCATAATCTTTTTTAAATTGTCTGAATTTAAATGGGATAAGAACTCATCTGGAACTTCCTCATAAAAAAGGGCAATAAGCTTTTCACCCGAAAGTAGTAGCTCAAGTTCTCTACCTTCGTGTGGGCCTAAGGTTGGCGGAAGCTCTATTGCCATTTAAAGAGTCTCTTATGGTGTTTTAATTATCGTTTTGCGTTAATTCCAAAGCACGCTGATACGCCACTTTCTTTTTAATACCTGTCAAATCAGCAGCCAATTGCGACGCAGCTTTCACTGATAAATCTTGCAATAAGCGTTTTAATAATTCATCTAGTTTGTCTTGCTCCAAGTCTTTTTCAGCAGATGCACCACCAACCACAACTACAATTTCACCTTTTTCTTGATTGTGATCATTTTCAATAAAAGTTACTAACTCTTTTAGCGTCATCTTTTTGATGGTTTCAAAGGTCTTTGTGATTTCACGAGCAAAACCAACAGGACGGTCTTCGCCAAAGACTTGAACCATATCTTGAATACAAGCCAAGATACGATGTGGTGCTTCATAGAAAATCAATGTTTGTGTTTCATCTTTTAGTTTTTCGAGTTGGCCAATACGTTGAGATGCTTTAGATGGTAAGAAGCCTTCAAAGCTAAAACGATCACTTGGTAAACCAACTGCACTCAAAGCAGCGATTGCAGCACATGCGCCTGGTACAGGAATCACTCGAATTCCATGTTGTTGTGCTGCGCGAACTAACTTAAAACCGGGGTCGCTGATTAGCGGTGTACCCGCATCACTAATTAATGCAACATTTTCACCATTTAGCATTTTTTGGAGAAGTTGATCAATTTTGTTACTTTCGTTGTGATCATGACACGCTGTTAACGGAGTTGAGATATTATAGTGCTTAAATAACTGAGCAGACTGACGAGTGTCTTCTGCGGCAACTACCGAAACCGACTTTAAAATATCAATTGCACGAAAGGTCATGTCATCTAAGTGCCCAATCGGGGTTGCTACAACAAATAATTGAGCACTCATATAAGGTAACTCCATAATGTACTTGAAAAAATATTGGTTGCTACTGTGTTTAGCAGCATCTATCAGTCCAGCTTATGCGGACGTCTTGGTGATTCTACCCGAATCTGGTGCAATGGCGCGAGCTGGTGACAGCATCAAACGTGGTTTCTTGAGCGCTTATACAGCATCTGGTAGCAAAGAAAAGCTGATTTTTGTTGATTCCACAACCAATAGTATGGATAGCATTATCAAGAAAAAAACAAACAATAAGACAAAATTAATTGTTGGACCATTGGCTAGACCGCATATTGAACAAATGATGGAATTGAGTCCTAAAGTTCCTGTTTTGGCGCTCAATGATGTTAACAAAGAAGCTAATCATATGTGGCAATTTAGTTTAGCCAAACAGGATGATGCGGCTACGCTCAATCGATTGCTCAAGAAAGATAAAATTAAGAAATTATATGTTTTACGTCAGTCTGGTTTAGAGTCTGCAACTGAACTTTTTATGATGGCATTGATGACAGAGTTCGGTGATGGTATTGAGTTTATCAATGAACAACCTAAAAAGTTATCTAGAAAAGAAGGTTTGCTGCTATTAGGCAATCACAATTGGATAGAGCAGTTAGGGCAATTACCCGAGCGAAATATTTACGCGACCCCGATTAGCATTGAACAAGGACGGTCAATCCCGTTAGGTTTGAGTTTTTGCGATACGCCAGCGTTGTATAATGGACAATGGGCCGATTTGATCGAAGCATATAAAGAGCAACCAGAAAATATGGCATTTCAGCGCTTACTGGCATTTGGCGGAGATGCGTGGACGATTACGGAACAATTCCTTAAACATTCAGATGATGAGCATTTTTCATTTTCAGGTCGCACAGGGCTAATAGAAATCAACAATACTAAAATACGCCGTCAGCCAGCATGTTATCAACAGCAGAAAAATGGTATTCAGACTCTCAAACTAAGTTAAAGCATTATGCAGAAAAAGAAAAATGAGCTAGGGCAATGGGCGGAACAATGCGCCCTGACTTTTTTACAAACACATCAATGTGAATATATAAGCCGAAATTATCATTCCCGATATGGTGAAATTGACTTAATTGTAAAACGAAAAAATGAGCTGATCTTTGTTGAGGTAAAGGCAAGGTCCGCAGGAAGTTATGCAGCGGCGTGTGAGGTTATAACGTCTTCTCAGAGACGTAAAATCATAAAAACAGCACAACTCTTTTTACAAGAAAACCCTGATTATTATGATTATGATTGCCGTTTTGATGTGATTTGTTTTGATTTTCCACAGAAAATTGCAAAAACAGTACAACCAGACTTTTCAAAATTGAAGTATGATCAGCAATGGATTGAACATGCGTTTACTTTAGATGAAGTCAATATCTGAACTTTTTTAAGATAAATGCCCAAGATTGAACAAGTTTGTAGATAGGGAGTCTTGCCAAGTGTTGAAACGTTTAACGATTACGTTACTTTGCGCTGCAAGTTTATCGGGATGTGCGAGTTTTATTTCAGGTGGTACAGGGACTTCTCCTGTGGGAACCAACAGCGGAGAGCGTAGTCTAGGGCAGGTTTTTATTGACTCCTCGATTAAGCGTACTGCGAACATTAATTTGTATAAATTAGATCATCGTTTTAAACAATCTCGAATCAATATCGAAAGTTTTCATAGCAATGTGTTGCTGACAGGTCAGGTGCCTGATCCGTATTTAAAACAGTTGGCTGAAGATAATGTTCGTGCGATGAGTGATGTCAAAGCAGTCCATAACTACATTACAGTTGGCGACAAAGTTGGCTATAACACGATTATGCAAGATGCAACAGTGACTGCGAATACACGTGGTTTGTTGATGAAAGCGCCCGTTGTTTCTGATAGTAAAGTGCTTGTTCATACTGAAAATGGCGTGCTTTATGTGATGGGTCGTCTAAATACTGCTGAAATAAGAGATTTAGATGATGTCTTACAAAAAGTTGGTAATGTGAGTAAAATTGTTACACTGATTGATAACATTGATCAGTCTTCTGGAACTATGGCGAGTTCGACAGCTGCAACACCTATGGTGGGAACTGCATCGACACAACCTTTAGTTGAGACTCCAGTTGCGATTGATCCTGATCAGGCTGAACCTGCGACTATTACTCCGACCACACCTTAATTTATGAAGCAACTTATTCAACAAGTACAAGAAAATGTTATACGGGCGAAAAATTTCTATCAGGAATTTCGCCTGTATGATTTAGCAAGTTATTCAATCAATTATCTGACACCCAAAGATACTTATGAAAAGGAAGAGCATCTTGCATATGGATTAAAAGCAAGAAATCGTCTTGATCTTTATCGTACTAAGAACCCGAAGAAGCAAAGACCACTGATTATTTTTGTACATGGTGGTTCATGGCAACATGGCAATAAAAGAGACTATTTGTTTATTGGGGAGTCATTCGCTCGCGAAGGCTTTGATGTTGCCGTCATTAATTATCAACTTGCACCAGAAAATATTTTTCCTGCATTCATTGATGATTTATCCCAAGCGATACATTATTTAAATCAAAATCAGAAAAAGCTTAATATTTCGACTGAGAATATTATCTTGATGGGGCATTCGGCAGGTGCGTTTAATGTCATGTCTGTTGTTTACTCAGCACAATCTCAACAGTTTAAATACACAGAGAATATTAAGGCAATAGTTGGTTTAGCTGGGCCTTATCACTTTGACTATAAAGATGATCCATTGTCTGAACATGCATTTGATCAACACATTCCTTATCAGCAAGTGATGCCATATTATTTTGTAAATCCAAATAAGATTAAGCATTATTTATTGATGGCTGAAAACGATCAACTAGTGGGGAATCACAATAGTTTTGATCTTGATAAAGCATTAAGAGAAAAGGGCAACCATAGTCACGTTATGGTGATTCCAAAAACAGGACATATTACTATTGTTGCAACCCTAGCGAGCTTTGTAAGTCATTACTTTAAAACGAAGCGCACTATTTTGCATTTTTTAGAAGAAGCATTAGAAGATTAAATTAAAAAAAGCATCTTATTTAAGATGCTTTTTTACTTTCTACCATTTGCGTAATCATGGCATGTGCGATACTGCCTTTGAATGGAATTTCTGGAAGTTGATCGAATTTAAAAAATTGTGCATCGCTAATTTCTTCAAGTTGCAATTCAATATCTCCAGATTCATATTCAGCATGAAAGGCGATCATTAAATTGCTTGGAAAAGGCCAAGGTTGGCTTGATAGATAGCGAACATTTTTGAGTTTTAATCCAACCTCTTCGAATGCTTCGCGTTGTACAGCTTCTTCTAAAGTTTCACCTACTTCTACAAATCCAGCAATTAAGCCGTACATATTGCTTTTGTTGTGTGCAGACTTAGCCAGCAAGATTTCATCATCGCCTTTGGTAATGATCGTAATAATACAAGGCTGTACACGTGGATATTGATGATATGCACAAGCAGGGCAGATCATGGCATATTCACGCGGGTGGATTTCAGTAGCATGACCACAATGGCTACAGAATTTATGATTGCGACGCCATTCAAGCAATTGAATTGCTCGGCTCGCTTGTAAAAACTCTGTATTTGACCATGTTTGAATCAGTTCGCGGATGGGTACGAGTTGATACCCATCAGGAATGATTTCATCTTCTAGCAAATCACGAGCGATCACTTGATCGCTATGATGTATGGGAAGGTCACTTGCTATTTTTTCGACTTGTGGTAGTTGAAATTTTTCGTCTACTAACAGTTTTTGATGTTGAAAAATATAAGCAAGTGATAGTTGAGTCATTATGCCGCTACGCTTTGTAATTGTTGACTGTTTGATAATGCCACATCAAACATAGATTGCAATACTGGTTGCTTGTTCTTCAAGTTATCAACGAGTAAATCTAAGCCAGCAACAACATTTAGCATACAATTGATTTGCTCAGCATCGAATCCTTCATTTTGTGAAAGACGGTATTGAGCAAAATGTGCAGCACCTAATAATGCAGTCTGTTGGGCAGAACTACCTAAGAATAACGCAGCACCAGCCAATTGATTAAAATATTCTGGCAGTGCTTCTAAGCTATGCGCTGCTGGATCTTGAACGTATAAACTGAGTGTTTGGGTTAATGTTTCAATCAACGTCTTCGTTTCAGTTAATAGTGCTTTATGTGCTTCATCTAGTCGATCTAGAGAAATCTGCATATTATTTACACGTAGCTGTAAACGGCTAGAGGTGTAGTTGCGCTCTAAAATACCAATAGAGTTCATTGAAGCCAGAATACTATTCATCAATTGTTGAACAGAGGTTGCATCAGTAAGCGTATTTGGCTGACTTAACTTTTCTGCTTGTTGAGTCAATTCATTCGCTGCTTCATTCAGGTTGAGCACTTTGAACACATTTGAAAGCTGTTTGAGCTTTTCTTGTAATTCCTGTGTTTTCTCGGCTGACATGTTTTGGTGATTGTATTCAATTTCATTACGAATTTGAGCCATTTCATTGGTCATTAGCTGGCTAATTGTATGAATAGTTTCGTAATCAGGACCATATAGATGGCGACTCAAAACTTGTAGTTGCGTATCGCTCAATAGTTCATCGCCGATATTCAATTGTTCACGAATATGTTGTGATAAATCATCTTCTTGGCTGATACAAATACTTAGAATGTCTGCAAGATCAACAAGGTTACTTTGGAATGCCGTAGGCTGAGCCAAGAATTGACCAATATTAGTTTCAATTTTAATTAAAGTGCGCAGACGTGCTTCAGTAATTAATAAATCTTCAATATGACCTAGACCAACGCTGACAAGTTGCCAATATTGTTGGCTAGGTAAATCAGCCGCCAGACCTGCCATGTACACTGCAACCAGTTTAATACCTTGTAAATCTAAAGGTGATTCAGCTTGTTTGATCAACTTGTTCAAACATAGTTTATAGAGTTGGTGAATGTATTGTGATTGCTCAAGGCTTGGAGCTTGAGGCAGATTGAAGTTCGGTGTGATGCAGTCCAGTAATGGTTGGATGCTTTGACCTTCTTGTGTAATTGGTTTGCCTAAAGCTTTTTCTAAGCGGTTCAGCGTATCGAGTAAGAATTGTGGAACTTTAACTTCACGAAGACAAATAAACTCAATGTAACGCTTTAACATTGTTGTGCCTTCACTTAAAGCAACAACATCACCAGTATTGATTTGCTCTGGTTGAGCCATGATTTTTCTCATGAGCTCAGCTGAGTATTGGGTAATTTGCGAGAGATGTGGCATATCAATCAAGGCAAGAACTTGTGTACATTGCTCGAATTGATTGAGTGCATCATCAATACCAAAAGGGAGGGCTTGTTCTTCGGCAAGCGTATTAACTGCTGTCTCTACTAATTTAATCGAGTTGTCGATCTCATTTTTTATTATTAGTAATGCCGTGGGGTCGAAGTGAATCGAGGTTTGGTAAGACATGTGACCTACACCTTTCCTGAGTTGTTATATCCATGAGCCTCCTAATTAGAGGAGGCTTAAATCTTTAATAGTTAATATAACGTAAGTTTTAAAACTTGAGATACAAAAAAACACATGGATTGGGAAATTTATTTTGCAAAAAAGCAAGGCTTTCCATGTTTTTCTTCGAATTGTTTGACCCACGTCTCATGTTGGTTGATTTCATCGTCATTCGGATAAATCACTGGTAAATCGACTTCGATTCTTTGGCGTGAGGTTTTGTTTTGACCTTCCTCTGATTCAGACAGTGCGTCCATATCAAAAGAAACCTGCCCACCTGTCATTGCAAGGTAAACATCTGCCAAAATTTCAGCATCGAGTAACGCACCGTGAAAAGTACGATCTCGTGCAGGAATTTCATAACGACGCACCAGCGCATCTAATGAGTTTTTCTGTCCGGGGTGTTTGTTTTTTGCAAGGGCTAGGGTATCAGTAACGTCACATACATCTGAAAGTAAAGGCAGACCTACACGTTTAAACTCCATGTCTAAGAAGTTCATATCGAAGGTTGCATTGTGTGCAATGATTTCAGCGCCTTTTAAATATGCGAAAAGTGTATCTGCGATTTCAGCATATTTGGGTTTATCAACTAGAAATTCATCTGTAATACCGTGGACATCGACAGAATCGCCAACAGGTTTTTCTGGGTTGATATAGATATGGATCGAGCTACCTGTTAGTTTGCGATTGATCATTTCAATCGCGCCAACTTCAATGATTCGATCACTATCTTGATAATAAAAACCTGTCGTTTCGGTATCTAGAATTAGTTGGCGAGGACCCTGCAGATTAAGTTTTGCTTCGGTTATCACTACATGAGGATGTGAGTTGCTCACTGGTATTGCATTTTCAGTAATTACGTCTGAGACATCATCACTGGATTCTTCAGCAATAATTTCCTCTGGCTCTTCCTCGATTTCTTCAGACTCAGTTCCTATATCCAGACCAAAAGGATCATTAAGTAACCAGTCTGATTCAGGCTTTTTTGTATCAGCGTTAGCCTGTGTTGTCATTTTCATTTGTTGAGCCGTTTGTTCAGCACCTTGATTTGCCAGTTGGTCAGCCATTTCATTGCCCGCATGACCAGCGTGACCTTTTATCCAATTCCATTCAATATTTCGATTGGCACAAACTGCATCTAGTTTTTGCCATAAGTCTGGGTTTTTAACATCTTTCCAGTTTTTCTTTTTCCAGCCATGAATCCATTCAGTAATCCCTTGTTTCACATAGTTGGAGTCAGTCCAAATAATTAGATGAGCATCTGCTGGACAAAATGAAACACCCTCGATTGCCGCAGTGAGTTCCATCCGATTATTGGTTGTCTCAGGTTCACCACCACAAATTTTATGTTCACCTTGTTCGGTAATGATATACGCACCCCAACCACCTAATCCGGGATTGCCTTTACATGCGCCATCAACATAAAGTGTGATTGTTTGAGACATAAATGAACCTAAAAAATGAATTTGAACTGTGTTACAAGAATAAGGGCGATCGAATAAAAGCAAAGTTTTATTTGAGTGTACTCATTTAAAAGTGTAGCACTCCCTTATGACAACTTGTATTGTAAAGCTAAATTCGGTTTCTGAGCGTTACAAAACTCATATTTTTAAATTTCTTGTAACATTTCCATGCAAATCACGTTAAATTATTGCCTTGTCTAAGTGACATGCTTTACTACAATGGCAAATCGAAGAAATAAACTAGCGTGAGTTGACTGGAAGTTTTTATGTATAAATCGACCACATTGGTGTGGCAAGCATCGGCTACATCATTTTTTAAAATTACTGTACTTACTTCTGCTTTAGCTGCGCTAGGAATTACGACGGGCTGTTCATCGACGCCACAATCATCAAAGACCTCATCTTCAAAGCAAATGGGTTCTGGATTCTTAGATGCAAACAGTTTAGATTCGCTTGAAGATTTACTCTCTGCAACAGATATGCGTGCTGTAGAGGGAGATCGTTTATTAGTTCTTAAACATGGTGATGTGTGGAAACGTATGACCGTTGGATTCAAGATGGACTTGAATCATTGGGATTCTCGTATTGAAGCACAGCGTGGTTGGTTTATTTCTCGTCAACCGTATTTAGATCGTTTAAGTGCGCGTGCCAGTCGTTATTTATATCACACAGTAAAAGAAGCTGAACGCCGTGGTATGCCAACAGAGTTGGCATTGCTTCCAGTCATCGAAAGTTCTTATGACCCAGCGGCAACCAGCAGCGCTGCTGCAGCAGGTTTATGGCAGTTTATTCCAAGCACAGGTCGTATCTATGGTTTACAACAAACCAGTTTGTATGATGGTCGCCGTGATGTTGTAGAGTCAACTCGTGCCGCTTATGAATTCTTAGGTAGTCTATATAATCAATTTGGTTCGTGGGAGCTTGCACTTGCAGCATACAATGCAGGTCCGGGTCGTATCCAACAAGCGATTAACCGCAACAAAGCAGCAGGTCTGCCAACAGATTATTGGTCACTACGCTTACCACAAGAAACCATGAACTACGTGCCTCGCTTCTTGGCTGTAGCGCAAATTATCAAAAATCCAAGTGCTTATGGGGTAGCCTTACCGCCAATTGCGAATAGACCACACTTTCGTGAAATTAATCTGTCTGCGCCTTTATCGCTTAACCAAATTGCTTCTATAACAGGTTTGAGCCGTGCAGAGTTGTATGCATTGAACCCTGCTTATCGTGGTGAGATGGTTGATCCAACAAGCCCAATGCGTATCTTGATTCCAGCGGATTTAAGTCCATCAATTGACGCTAAGTTGCGTTCAGGAAAAGCTAGCTCTGGTAGTTTCTTAGCCAGCAACAATAACCCGCCAGCGATGAACAATAATGTCAGTACATCGACAACCATTCGAACAACGACAAGCTCTAGTTCAGGTCAAACAATTACGCCATCAACCAAGACTCCACCTAATTTAACAGCGAGTACATCTCGACCAACGACAACGACAACGACGTCAAATAGCCGAATTACAACACCAAAAGGTTCGGATGCCTTAGCTTCATTTGCAGCGGCGGCTAATGTACCAAGTGCACCGCGGATTCCTGTTGCGATTACTCCTGCGCCAAATGTACAACCTGTAAAGGTTGAACCACCGATTTCGAGTAAAGAGCGTGAGCAGATTATTGCAGCCGTAAAAGAAGAGGGTAAAAAGGAAACTGTTGCTCAAGTTTTAGAACCACAAGCAACTCAAGCTGAGAAAGACCAAGTTGTTGCTGAAATTAAAGCGATTGCGCCGAAAGGAACTGAAATTGTTGATCCATTTGATGGCAAAATTAAGTTAACAGCGATTCAAACAAGCCAATCTGTTGCTGATGAAAAAGGTCAAGAAGTTACCAAAGGCTTCGCTTATCCTAAGAACTTAGTAGAAGATACTACTACAGCAAACAGTGATGACGCTAAGCGAAATCAAGGCAAACCGTATATTAAAACGGATACCGATGTCGTTGTCGTTGCGCCGAAGGGTAAACGTTCAACGTATGTTGTTCTTCCAGGCGATACCTTAGCCGTTATTGCACAAAAAAATGGTGTGAACTGGCGTGACATTGCAAAGTGGAACCAAATTGATCCAACAGGCACTTTATTTGTTGGAACCAGCTTGTATCTTTACGATGCAAAACCTCAACCAGAGGCTGCTAAGGTTGCTGAAAAACCAGAGAGCTATGTGGTGCAGTCTGGTGATAGTTTGACTTCGTTAGCATCCCGTTTTGATTTAAGCCTAAAACAGCTAGCAGACTACAACAACCTCTCTGTTACAGATGGCTTATTTGTAGGTCAAAAGCTTACTTTGAAAGAGCCTAAAGGTAGTTCGCAACAATCTACACGCAATACTGACAATAAAGTGACGAATAAAGTTGCAACTAAAACGTATACGGTGAAGCGTGGAGAATACTTAAAACTAATTGCAGATCGATATGCATTGTCTAATCAAGAACTGGCTGATCTCACCCCTAATCTAAGTGCGACAAGCAGCCTATTAGTCGGGCAAAAAATTAATGTGCCTGTAAATGAAGTCAATCAAAGTGATGATGTTTCAGACACCAAAACCTCAGTAAAATATGACAACGTTACGGCTTCTACCAGCTATAAAACAGAGAGCTATACGGTACAACGTGGTGATACATTAACAAGTATTGCGGCACAGTCAAAAATTACTTTAGATGAGTTAGCAGATTTAAATAATATCAAGGTGAACAGTGGTTTGCGCTTTGGACAAAGCTTGAAAATCCCTGCAACAGTAAAAACACCTGAAACTTACGTCGTTCAATCAGGTGATAGCCTGATCGCGATTGCAAATAAATACGACCTACAGTTAAGTGATTTGGCCGATCTGAATGGTTTAGAACGAAATTCTGGTGTTCGTATTGGACAGCGTTTGAAATTGACAGGTGATGCGCCAGCAAAAACAGCATCAAATAGTAAATCAAATCAGAAAGAAGAAAGTGCCCCAGATATTTATACCGTAAAGTCTGGTGATACCTTGAGCAACATTGCAAGCCGTTATTATTTACAGTTGGATTATGTTGCTGCTTTAAATGGTTTATCTCGTAACAGTAGCATCCGTGTTGGGCAAAAGCTTAAGTTGTCAGGTGACGTACCAAGCAATGAGTCTGCCAAAGCTGATGATACGAGAAGTGTGTCGAAAACGGCTTTAAGCAAAAACACTGAGAAATACACAGTTAAGTCTGGTGAATCGCTCAATAGTATTGCGAGTCGTTTAGGTATGTCTGGTCGTGAGCTAGCAGATCTAAATGGTGTACGTCCAAACACGGGCTTACAACTGGGTCAAAGTATTGTGATTCCAAAATTAGTAACTGAATACAAAGTTAAGCGTGGTGACACCTTGATTGGTTTGGCAAGTAAATTTGGTTTAGATACGAGTGCACTTGCTGAATTGAATGACTTTAAACCAAGTACTCAGTTACGAATTGGTGATGTGATTAAAGTACCAAACTTATAATTGATCTATGATTCGATCTATTCTTTATAAAAAGCTTAGTCTATTTTATGGACTAAGCTTTTTTACTCAGATTGTGTGTGCAGCTGTACAAACAACACCATATCTCGCCATGCATGTGCAGCCCAAGTATGCAAAGCTACAGGTCATGCCATATGCCAATCCACAAGCACCTAAAGGTGGGGTATTGAGTCAGTCGAGCCTTGGTACTTTTGATAACTTGAATAGTATGAATGGCAAAGGCAGCTCGACAGAAGGGGTAAATTATCTATTTGATACTTTGATGGATCGCTCTTTGGATGAGCCGAGGGTAATGTATCCATTACTCGCAGAAAAAGTGAGTTATGACCCTGATCATTTGAAATATATTATTTTCTATTTGAATCCCAAGGCACGCTTTAATAATGGTCAACCACTCACGGCTGAAGACGTAAAATTTACATTTGATACTTATCAAACCAAGGCAAATCTCGGTTTGCAAATGTATTTGTCTGATTTGGCGACAACAAAAGTATTATCTAAGCATCAAGTCAAATTTATTTTTAAGTCCGACAACAATGTTGAAATGCCATTGATTGTGGCGAGCTTGCCGATCTATTCAAAACAAGATTGGATCAACAGAGATTTTAGTCGCGTGACTTTGCAGCCAATTGTGGGTTCAGGGCCTTATGTGATTGATCGAATTGATGCAGGACGAAGTATTAGTTATAAACGCAGTCCGCATTATTGGGCAAAAGATTTGGCTGTAAATAAAGGTCGCTATAATTTTGATCGACTCAAATATGTGTATTATCGAAATTTAGATGTCAGCTTTGAGGGTTTTAAGTCTCGACAATTTACCTTATACGAAGAGAAAAATATCCGTAATTGGATGACCGCTTATCATTTTCCTGCGGTGCAATCTGGTTCAATTAAAAAGTATAAAGCCCATCTTCATACGCCTTTAGATATTCAAAGTTTAGTCTTTAATACCAGACGTGCCCCCCTAAACGACATCCATTTACGTCAGGCATTAACTTATGCCTACGACTTTGAATGGCAAAACAAGGCACTATTTTTCAATCAAAATCGTCGCTTACAAAGCTATTTTGATAATACGGATTTAGCCGCAAAAGGTCGACCAAGTGCTGCTGAGTTGAGTGTGTTAAAGCCTTATATGGACCAACTCAATCCAATCATGCGGCAAGGTGTAGTACAGGATTGGCATTATCCTGTGTCTGATGCTAGTGGTTTTAATCGTCGAAACTTATTGACTGCACAAAAGCTTTTAAAAGATGCGGGCTATCAAATTCGAAAGAATAGGTTATATGATCGTCAAGGTAAGCTGGTTCAGATCGAGTTGTTGATGCAGCAAGAAAATCAGCCAAGAGAGTTGATGCCATTTGTTCGTAATTTGAATCGACTTGGTATCCAAGTCAATCTAAGACAGGTAGATGTACCGCAATATATGGAGCGGATTCGTCGACATGATTTTGATATGATGGTGTTTAATATGCCTCAAACGCTTACGCCAGGTAAGGAGCAAGCACAGTTTTGGGGAAGCGTCGCGGCAGATGAAGCCAATAACTATAATTATTCAGGGATTAAAAATCCTGTGATTGATCGCATGATCGAGAAAATTGTTGCTGCAAAAAGTCGTGAAGAAGTGGTTTTATATACGCGTGTGCTCGATCGTTTATTACGTGCCGGTTACTACCAAATTTTAACTTATGGCAAGCCTGAGCGTTGGTTTGCTTATTGGAATATTTACCAGCAGCCTGTGATTAAGCCGAAGCTATCTGTGGGGTGGGAATATTGGTGGATTAACGCTGAGAAAGCCAAGAAATTGAATCAGTCCGTTCAAAAGCATTGATTAGAATGATTATGAACAGTGTTCTAAAATTTTGATCAAATAACGTATTAAGGGATTCTCTTTAATGATGAACTATATTCTGAAAAGAATGTTATTGATGATCCCAACATTATTTTTCATTTTGTTGATCAACTTTATGATTGTTCAGGTTGCACCTGGTGGACCTGTCGAGCAAGCCATTCAGCAAATCCAAAATGTACAAGTTCTAGGCACAGTGGGAAATAATAGTTCTCATTTAAGTGATTTAGCGCAGTATCAAGGTGCGCGTGGACTCAGTCCTGAAATGCTTGAGAAAATTAAAGTGCAGTATGGATTTGATCGACCTGCACATGAACGTTTTTGGTTAATGCTTAAAGGTTATTTGAGTTTTGATTTTGGAACGAGCTTTTTTAAAGATAAGCCTGTGACGCAACTGCTCTATGAAAAACTCCCAGTTACGCTGTCTTTAGGACTATGGAGTACTTTTTTAATTTATTTGATTGCAATTCCACTTGGAATTAAAAAAGCCAAAAATAATGGTTTTCTGTTTGATCAATCGACGTCGTTGTTACTCGCAGTAAGTTATGCCATACCATCTTTTGTCTTTGCGATTTTACTGATTGTTTTCTTCGCAGGTGGGAGCTATTTACAGTGGTTTCCGTTACAAGGATTGGTTTCCGAAAATTTTGCTCAACTCAGTTTCTTTGCCAAAATTAAAGATTATTTATGGCATATGTGTTTGCCAATCTTAAGCATGGTTTTGGGAAGCTTTGCTGCGCGTGCTTATTTAATGAAGTATTCATTTGTTGAAGAATTAAAAAAACCTTATGTCCTGACTGCGCGATCAAAAGGCTTGAATGAACATCAAGTATTGTATGGGCATGTTTTCCGAAATGCGATTTTAATTGTGGTTGCAGCTTTGCCCGAAACTTTAGTGGGACTTTTCTTTGTCGGTAATCTGTTTATTGAAATCATTTTTAATTTAGATGGGATTGGTTTACTTGGTTTTGAGGCAATTACCCAACGGGATTATCCTGTGGTTTTTGGAACGTTGTTTATCTTTACCTTGTTTGGACTCATTTTAAGATTAATTGGAGATTTACTCTATCAATTGATTGATCCTCGGATTGATTTTGAGTCAAGAGGTGGAAAGTGATGTCACCATTGATGCGCGGACGACTACAACGTTTTAAACAGAACAAACTTGGTTTTGGCTGTTTTATTGTATTTATCGTGATTTTTGTCCTGTCACTTACCGCTGAGCTGATTGCAAATGACAAGCCATTACTGGTGCGCTATCAACAATCTTTTTATTTTCCAATTATTCAAGATTTTCCTGAAACGACCTTTGGTGGTGAGTTTGAAACAACGACAGACTATCAAGATCCTGTGGTTAAACAGCTTATCCAAGCGCAGGGGTGGATGATTTCTCCTCCAGTTGCATTTGCCTATCAGACACCAAATTTATCATTGGCAGTGCCTGTTCCATCACCGCCGACGGCACAAAATTGGTTGGGCACGGATGATCAAGGTCGTGATGTCTTTGCACGTATTTTGTATGGTTTACGAGTTTCTCTTTTATTTGGTTTGGCATTAACCTTGTGTTCTGCGGTATTCGGAATTATTGCAGGGGCAATTCAAGGTTATTACGGTGGTTGGATTGATTTGATCGGTCAACGTATTTTGGAGGTTTGGGGCGGTTTACCCATGCTTTTCATTGTGATGATTCTGGTCAGCTTCTTTAGTCCAAGTGTGTATTGGTTATTTGTGATTATGCTGCTGTTTGGCTGGACTGAGTTGGTTGGATTGGTTCGTGCTGAGTTTTTACGCGCACGCCATTTGGATTATGTGCGTGCTGCACAAGCTGTAGGTTTACGTGATTATCAAATTATTTTTAAACATATCTTACCGAATGCTGTAAGTTCCAGTTTATCGCAAATTCCTTTTATGTTGACGGCTAATATTGTGGCTTTGACTGCATTGGATTTTTTGGGTTATGGCTTACCACTAGATGCAGCGTCATTGGGTGAATTATTATTACAAGGCAAAAATAATTTAGATGCGCCGTGGTTGGTGCTATCAGGATTTTTTAGCTTAGCACTGGTACTTTCTTTATTAATTTATATTGGGGAGGCTGCACGTGATGCATTTGACCCAAGACAATAATCAGGCTGTATTGAAAGTAGAAAAACTCAGTATTTGTAATGAGCTAGGACAGCCACTCGTAAGCGATCTTAGCTTTGACCTGTTTCCTGCAGAGACACTTGCGCTTGTCGGTGAAAGTGGTTCAGGTAAATCCGTAAGCATGTTGGCTTTGTTGGGGTTATTACCTCAAACATTGAGCATCAGCGGTTCAGTGCAACTTGAGGGCGCTGATTTATATCAATTGAATAGCATGCAATTACAGCAGATACGTGGCAAAAAAATTGCGATGATTTTTCAAGAGCCGATGACAGCACTGAATCCATTACATCAAGTTGAAAAAATTGTGGGTGAAAGCTTGATCTTAGCGGGTCAATCTAAAGCTGAAGCTCGACAAAAAGTACTGTGTTTATTGCAAGATGTTGGGATAGAAAACGCAGAACAAATTTTAAAACGTTATCCACATGAGCTGTCAGGTGGGCAACGCCAGCGTGTGATGATTGCGATGGCATTAGCATTAGCACCTGATATTTTAATTGCTGATGAGCCGACAACTGCTTTGGATGTGATGTTGCAAGCTCAAATTCTTGATCTGTTAAAGCAAATCCAACAGCAACGTCAAATGTGCATGATTTTGATTAGCCATGATCTAAATTTGGTGAAACGATATGCCGATCATGTTCTGGTCTTAAATCAAGGTCATACAGCAGAGCAGGACACAGTTGAAGAAATTTTTACCCATCCTAAAACCGCGTATACCCGTCATTTACTGGATCATGATTTTGGTCAAGCTTTTAGTTTAGATGCAACTAAAATGTTATTGGCTTTAAACCATGTCTCAGTAAAGTACCCAATCAAACGTGGCTTGTTTAACCAAATTAAAAGTTTTCAGCTCGCTGTGGATTCTATCAACTTAGACCTTATGCAAGGAGAAGCACTCGGAATCGTAGGGGAAAGTGGATCAGGAAAATCGTCTTTGGCTTTAGCGATTGCACGATTAATCAAAAGTGAAGGTGAAATCCATTTTGAGAAGATTCAACTCAATCAATTAAACCAAAATCAATTACGTTCTATCCGAACTGACTTACAAATTGTATTTCAGGATCCTATGAGTAGTTTGAACCCAAGGATGAATGTTGAGCAGCTTATTGCGGAAGGATTAAATTTGCGTGCGATTGAGAAATCGCAGATCGCGTTAGAAATTGAACAAGTTTTAGAAAAAGTAGAATTGTCTGTTGAGGATAAACATAAATATCCACATGAACTTTCTGGTGGGCAACGACAGCGCGTTGCATTGGCTCGAGCTTTGGTTTTACAGCCTAAACTCATCATTTTAGATGAACCCACATCAGCACTTGATCGGTCGACGCAAAGGGCTATGATTCAACTGCTACGTCGGTTACAGCAACAAGATATAATTAGCTATTTGTTCATCAGTCATGACTTACAAGTCATTAAAGCGCTTTGTCAAAAAATAATGGTAATGCAGCATGGCAAAGTATTGGAATATCAAGACACCGTACGATTATTCTCATCTCCTCAAACTGAATATACGCGTCAGCTGATTTCTGCGAGCGAATATTAGCATTGTAATTAAATTGACATATGTTATTGTCAGTTTATCGGAAGATATCTTGACACCAACAATAATCAGATTAAATTAGAGTAAATACTCTAATTGTAGCAGAGGATGACCATGAGTCAGATTGCAGACAGTATCCAAATTCGCAATACCACATTTAAAAATCGCATTATCAAAGGGGCAATGAGTGAGGCGCTCGCCAATCACGAAGGGCAGCCAAATGAGTTGCATATTGGTTTGTATGAGGCTTGGGCGAAAGGTGGTTTAGGTTGTGCGATCACAGGCAATGTCATGGTGAATATTGCTGCTAAAAATGAACCGGGTGTGGTGGCGATTGAAACCGAACGTGATTTAGCTAAATTGCAACAATGGGCCGCAGTTGGTAAGAAATACGGTATGGTGCAACTTATTCAGTTGTCTCATCCAGGACGTCAATGTCCGAAAGGGTTAAACAAAGAAACAGTTGCACCATCTGCTGTCCCTTTTAGTCCAATGCTTGCAACCATGTTTGGCACACCGCGTGAACTAACACATGATGAAATCCTCGATATTATCCAACGTTTTGCAACAGCCGCAGCCGTTTGTGAAAAGGCAGGCTTTGAAGGTGTGCAGTTACATGGTGCACATGGCTACTTGATCAGCCAATTTTTGTCGCCATTGACCAATAAGCGTACTGATCAATGGGGTGGTTCAATTGAAAACCGTACGCGTTTCTTATTGGAAATTTATAAAGCAGTTCGTGCTGCGACCTCAGAAAACTTCATCATTTCAGTAAAATTAAACTCTGCTGATTTCCAACGTGGTGGAATCACTGAAGATGATGTGATTACCGTGTTTAAAAGCATTGATGAGGCGGGGATTGATATTATCGAAATCTCTGGTGGTACTTATGAAGCACCTGCAATGGCTGGAGCAAAGGCCGAGTCACGCAAGGCGAGTACGATTGCACGAGAAGCGTATTTCCTTGAGTTCGCTGAAAAGATTCGTCAGCATGTATCATGCAAATTGATGGTGACAGGTGGCTTCCGTACTGTTGCTGGTATGAATGCCGCGCTTGAAAGCGGTGCATGTGATTTCATTGGTATTGCTCGTCCACTTGCTGTGGAAACGGATTTAACTGATCGTTTAATTGCAGGCAATGACGTACGTTATGCAGTGAACCAGATTAAAACAGGAATTCCTTTTGTTGATAAAATGGCAATCATGGAAATCATTTGGTATGCGGCACAATTTAAGGCGATTGGTCAGGGTAAGAAACCAAATCCAAAATTATCACCTCTAATTGTGTTCTTAAATTATGCGAAAGGAAATATTAAAGCGGTTGTCAAAGGGCGTGTTAATTCTCGAAAGTCAGCATAATATTTTAAGGACGCTTCGGCGTCCTTTTTATTTCTAATAAAAATAAAAAATCACTCATACCCTATAGAATATGTTGCTGATAAAGTCGTTTGAGCTTAGAGTTTCAATAACTTCATTTACAATAATTTTTATAAGTAGGGGAAATAGATGACCATGATTATTATTTTGATTGCTGTTTTTGCAGTCATTTTATTCTTTTTAGCGAATGCGAATAAGGCTAAAGGTGGTAGAGGTGAGCGCAACCCAATCAAAGGTAAACGTATCATCACAATGAATGAACAACCAACTTTTTTAAGATTACGAGAAGCTTTGCCTGAGCATATTGTTTTAGCACAAGTTGCTTTTAGTGCATTTATGACAGCAAAAGGATATGCAACACGTAATTTATTTAATCGTAAAGTTGCTGATTTTGTTGTCTTAGATAAACAATTTAATGTAGTTGCGATTGTTGAACTCGATGATGCTTCACATAAAGATAAGGAAGAAAAAGATGCTGACCGAGATGCATTAATTGCTGAGGCTGGTTATCGTGTGATCCGTTATAAAAGAACGCCTGACCTAGAGCAAGTACAAAAAGATTTCGGAATTATTAAAGTTGCTGAACTCGTTGAAGAACCTTTAGCTGAACCAAAAACACATTTAGTATCAGATGCATTTATTATTGAAACAGATACCAATGAGCAAAAAATATCTTAAATTTTATTTTGATACTCACGATAAAAAAGCCACTGTCTGAAAGATGCAGTGGCTTTTTTGAATTTGGCGTCCCTACGGGGATTCGAACCCCGGTTACCGCCGTGAAAGGGCGATGTCCTAGGCCTCTAGACGATAGGGACTTCTTGAGGTGGGTGTATATTAGGGTTCTGTCACCAAAGTGTCAAGAAGGTGAGGAGACAGTTTGTTCAAAATATAGCAAAACAGTTCAGCTGTCTTCTGAGTATCATACAAAGCAGAGTGCGCTTCTTTACCGTCGAACTCAATACCAGCTTGAATACATGCGCGAGCTAAGACAGTTTGACCAAACATCACTGCACTCAGTGTCACTGTATCAAAGACTGAAAAGCTGTGAAATGGATTCTGATTTTTTGTACCAGAACGTGCAATCGCAGCTTGTAAGAAACCTAAGTCAAAGTGAGCATTGTGACCCACTAATACCGCATGCGTACAATGCTGGGCCTTACGAACTTCATTCAATGACTTAAATATACGGCGTAATGCTGTTCGCTCATCTTCAGCCATTGCGATTCGCATTGGGTTAGATGGATCGATACCAATAAAATCTAAAGAACGACGATCTAAATTTGCGCCTTCAAATGGATTGATATGTGCATGAAATGAAGGGCCTGGAACAAATTGTCCTTGTTCATCATAGACAATCGGAATACAAGCAATTTCGAGTAAAGCATCGGTTTGCGAATTGAAACCTGCTGTTTCAACATCGACAACAACAGGTAAAAATCCACGAAAACGCTGACCAATGACAGGAGCTTTGTTTTCTTCTTGGGTCACACTTTTCTCCATTGCAGTGTTTTACCTGCATGAAGTGGAATAATTTTTTGACCATCAAGATAGTCAAGCGATTCTGCTACTGTATTATCTTCTTTAACTAGAGTAATTGTAGACGTATTACGTGGTAAACCATAGAAGTCTGCACCAAACATGCTTGCAAAACCTTCTAAGCGTTCAATTTTACCCACTTGATCAAATGCTTGTGCATAAAGCTCAATTGCATTTGGTGCGCTATAACAGCCTGCACAACCACATGCATTTTCTTTGGCATTTTGCGAATGTGGCGCACTATCTGTACCCAAGAAGAATTTTGGATTACCACTTGTTGCAACTTCCAACAACGTTGTTTGATGCGTTTGACGTTTTAAAATTGGCAGGCAGTAGAAATGCGGTTTAACACCACCGACCAATAAATCATTACGATTGAAAAGTAAATGTTGCGGTGTGATTGTTGCAGCAACATTACGATCTTGTTCAAGAACAAAGTTAGCTGCATCACTGGTTGTAATATGTTCTAAAACAACTTTTAGTTTTGGAAATTGCTTTAACAGTGGAGATAAAATTTCATCAAGGAAGCGTTTTTCACGATCGAAAATATCGACATGATTATGAGTGACTTCACCATGCAAGAGTAATGGAACTTGATGTTCTTCTAATTGTTCGATGACGGCATATACTTTACGAATATCACTCACGCCATTATCCGAATTGGTTGTTGCGCCAGCAGGATAAAGTTTGATGGCATTAACAAATTCAGATTCTTTAATTTTACGAACTTCATCAGGTGAGGTGAAGTCAGTAAAGTAAAGTACCATGCGCGGATCGAAATGAAGACCTTCAGGTACGTGAGTTAGAATACGTTCACGGTAAGCTAAAGCTTCTTCTACCGTTTTTACAGGTGGAACTAGATTTGGCATACAGATTGCGCGTGCAAATTGTTTAGCTAAATCAGGTACAGTACGCTCTAAGGCTAAACCATCACGCAGGTGAGCGTGCCAATCATCTGGTTGTAAAAGGGTAATCGTGTTCAAGGTGCACTTCAAACTTAAAAATAATACAAATAATAATGCATAAAGTGTGAAAATGGTAACTACAATTACGGATAAGTGGTTAATCAAAGTGCACGACAAAATGACAAATTGTGTTATTTTTATGCGGCACAAGAATACAGCATTATAAGAAGAGTTAGAGGGATGGAAAATCAGTATGATCTTGAACAGTTAAGGCGGTCGAAAGAAGAGTTAGAGCAGCTTGTTTTTCAACATTTTAAAGGGAAGAAAACACAAAAGACTTTACCGTCTCAACTAGAAAATGAGTTCTGGCAATTTAATATTGATAGAACGCGGATTAATGCAATCCAATTTTTTGGTCAGGGTGTGATTACTTATACGATTTTTGTTCTCCTCATATTGCCTTCAAACTTTCTAGTTATCCGTTCTAGTCCCAATTTTATTGCCGATTTTGTTTATAGTATTTTGAGCCTACTCATAGTAGGCGGTGCATTATTTTTATTTTGGGTATTTGCTCGTTTTCGCAGGCTCAATAAACTATTTTATCCTGCTGTTTGTTGCATCGTATTTTCTACGATCGTTTTTCCATCGTTATTTATGATGAGTATCACCAATGTTGTCCTGCAAAATCAGGCAATGGTGATGATTGCCTTTTTATATATGTTGGGATTTATCCTAAGTGGCATTCGACCAACACATATGTTATGGCTAGGTTCAATTGCTGCGATTAGTATTTTAGTCTCTTTATATTTATTAGAAATACCATGCGATTTTTTAATGTTGGGGCGGACATTTATTGGCAGTTTACTTTTAGGTTTTTCTATTAGTGTGATGCTGACATCTAAAGAACGAAAGTTGTTTTTAAAAACCAAAATTTCAGAAATAGATGAAAGGATTTTGCGTTTACAGGCTTCTGAGTTACTTCATTTAAGCCAGCATGATGAATTAACCAAAGTGTCGAATCGACGTACTTTCGAAGAGATGTTTAGTTATTATTATGACTTGGCATGTCGTGAAACCAAGTCAATGTCTGTGCTTTTTATCGATATTGATTATTTTAAAAACTATAACGATTTCTATGGTCATCAGATGGGTGATCAAGTAATTTCAGCAATTGCGAAAACAATTAAAAGTTCCATTCGACATATGGACTTTATTGCACGCTATGGTGGAGAAGAGTTTGTTGTTTTATTACCCGAAACATCCGCACAAGGCGCTTATGCCGTTGCAACCAATATCTATAAAGCCATTGATCGGCTTATGATTCCACATGAAAAATCTTTAGTATCCAATCATGTGACTATTAGTCTAGGAATTACGGTATTTAATGGTAATTCCAAAATTAGCCAAGATGTGCTTATTCATACTGCCGACAAAGCGTTGTATCGCGCTAAACAATTGGGTCGGAATCAAATCTATTATCAACCCTTACCGATCGTGGAATAAAAAACCGAATATAAATTATATTCGGTTTTTATGTCGCTCGATTGTCAAAATCATTCTAAGAATTTAACTGTAACACCTGAACGGACTTTAGCACCTAAATCATTTGCATCCCAGTTGGTTAAACGGATACAACCATGTGATGCCGTCTTAGAAATTAAAGATGGGTTTGGTGTGCCATGAATACCAAATGATTTTTTACTTAAACCAATCCAGATATTGCCGACTGGAGCATTTGGACCTGGTGGTAATGAGAGGGGTTTAAGATTCTTGCCTTGTACAAAGTTAGAAGGTGAGTAGCTATACCAAGGGTTTTTAGCAACACCTGTTACTTTATAGGTTCCTGTTGGTGATGGTGTGTCTGTGCTGCCAATCGTTGCAGGAAATGAGGCAATCATTTGATTTTGGCTGTTGAACAAATAAAGCTGTCTAGCGCCTTTGTGTGCAACGATTAAGTGAATGTCTTCAGGTAAATCGTTGCGAACATTCGCAACAACGATTTTTTCACCCACTTTTTTAAAGTTCGCGCGAGGGTTAAGTTGTTTTAGGAAATTTTCATCCATATGGAATTTTTCGCCTAACATTTCTGTTACGCGAGTGTAATAAAGACCTTTCATTTTTGCTTGTAAAGCATAGTCAGAAGGAATTGAATCTGCATATGGCCCTTTTAGGTCATCTTCAGTAATGGTGTACTCAACATAAGCAGGTTTAGTCTGCTTTGCGACCAATGCATCCCATGTTTCTTTGGTTAATTCACCTGTTGGTGTAATGCCATTCATTTGTTGGAATGAAGCAATCGCTTTTAAGGTGTTTTTACCACTTGAACCATCAATCGCACCTGGTGAAGCGTGCGCATTATTTAGCATAACATGGGCGCGGGCATAGGCTGGATGCTTACCTCTTGGTAAACCTTCAGGCCATTCTGCATTATTAATCGCATCCATTTTCCATGACGTTGGAATTTCTGGTGGTAAAGCTGCTGCTGTAGTCTCTGGAGCTTTGTCTAGGTTCTGAGATACGACAGATGCAGTATTTACTTGTGGCTGTGAAGCTGGTTGAGCCACAACAGCAGAAGCTGGGCTTGTATTCATCACAGGTTGTGAAGCTGGTTGAGCTACAACACTTGATGCTGCACGATCAATTGCCAAAGGATCTATTGGATCTTGGACTGGTGCTGAGATTATTTTTGGATTTAAAGGTTGCTCAGTTGTTGGAGCAGCGAAAGCAACATTAGCAATAATACAACTTAAACTCATAGCGAGTAATGAGCGAACAAACATGTAATTCAACCTTAAGAATTATTCATATTGAGATATAAGATGTTGCAAGTATTACAGAAAATAAGCTGAGTTACAGTAGCTGTTTTGTGTCAAAGCGAAATTTTTAGCCCAAGGCAGATTTTTTGTATGGAATTATAATTTCTAGGCTAACTTTGCTATCATGCGCGCTACATGAAAGAATTTAGAGATTGGTAATGACAACGTTGAAAAATGATCGTTTTTTACGAGCTTTATTACGTGAACCTGTTGATACAACACCCGTGTGGATGATGCGTCAGGCAGGTCGTTACTTACCAGAATATCGTGAAACTCGTGCTCAAGCAGGTGATTTCCTTTCTTTGTGTAAAAATACTGATTTTGCTTGCGAAGTGACTTTACAGCCATTACGCCGTTATGAACTTGATGCCGCAATTCTTTTTTCAGATATTTTAACAGTTCCTGATGCTTTAGGTTTAGGTTTATATTTTGAAACAGGCGAAGGGCCAAAGTTTCATAAAACAGTCCGTACTGGACAAGATGTTGCAAATTTGCCTAAGTTAAATGCGAAGTCGGATCTAGCATATGTCATGAATGCAGTTTCGACCATTCGATCTGCTTTAAATGGCCAAGTACCTTTAATTGGTTTTTCTGGTAGCCCTTGGACACTTGCAACATATATGGTTGAAGGTGGTTCAAGTAAAGAGTTCCGTTTTACTAAGCATATGATGTATGCACAGCCAGAAGTATTGCATGCATTATTAGATCATCTTGCAGATTCCGTGATTGATTATCTGAATGCACAAATTGATGCTGGAGCACAAGCAATCCAAATTTTTGATAGCTGGGGTGGTGCATTAGCACATCGAGAATATGTTGAATTCTCACTCAATTATATGAAGAAAATTATTGCAGGTCTTCAACGTGAAAAAGATGGTCGTCGTATTCCAATTATTGTCTTTACCAAAGGTGGTGGACAATGGCTAGAAGCGATGGTGGGTACTGGCGCCGATGCTTTTGGGGTGGATTGGACCACGCCATTATATACAGCGAGAGATGTGATTGCTGGTCGCGCAGCATTACAAGGTAATCTCGATCCAGCAGTACTGTATGGTTCAGCAGCATCCATTGAAAAATCAGTAAAAGCAATGCTCGATGATGCCTATGCGAATGGTGAAAAAACAGGTTATGTTGCTAACTTAGGGCATGGTATTACGCAATGGGTTGATCCTGCTCAGCCGAAAATCTTTGTCGATACTGTTCATGAATATAGTGCGAAATATTTAGGTTGATTTTAAATCTCTAATCAATATCTGATGTTAGGATCAATCTTGTGCAGTTGATTGTTTTACCGCTACATTTTATCGCTAAGGCAGCTTCGGCTGCCTTATTTGGATTATTACTTTTAATTGCTTTTGCATTAACAGCACCGATGGGAAGCAATGAGTATTTTGGTTTCTTCCGTTATGATTATCTGCTTTTTTATGCTTTGATCATTCAAGCTTGTCTGATCTATTTGAAGTTCGAGTCATGGGCAGAAGCAAAAGTTATTGCTTTATTTCATATCATGGCGATGGGGATGGAGATTTTTCTCACACATCCAGCAATTGCTTCTTGGCAGTATCCGCAACCTGCTGTATTTAAATTACTTACAGTGCCACTTTTTGCTGGGTTTATGTATTCGGCTGTAGGTAGCTTTTTTGCGCGGTCTCTTAGATTATACCAAGTTGCATTTGAGAACTTACCAAGATTCAGCAATATGCTGTGTCTCGCTGTTTTATCTTATTTAAATTTCATGACTAAGTTTTTTATTCCAGATATTCGTATTGCATTATTTATCTGGAGTATCATCATTTTTTGGAAAACAAAACTACATTTTCAGCTTCAGCAGAAGCATTTTAAAATTCCAATGTTACCTGTTTTGTTATTGTTGGCTTTCTTGATTTGGATCGCAGAAAATATTAGTACATTTTATAAAATATGGTTGTATCCAAGCCAAGTTGATGCATGGCATATGGTGGGGTGGGGCAAGTTAGGTTCATGGTATTTATTATTACTATTAAGTCTGGTATTGGTACTTAAAATTCTAGGTAATCGCAATGAAAGTGGAAAGTGGCAGTTAAAATAAACTGTATTTTTAGATGAATATGATGATTACGAAGCTCGGTTTATAAATATTTCAACTTTATTTCAAAATCTATTTGCTAAAAAGGAATAACCTCGTTATTTTAATTCTTGTGTAAAAATATTGCACATTAAAATAGTGATAAAGAATAGTTAAAATAATTGATACTGGAGATCTTTCCTATGTTAAAAAAAATTGCATTGGCCGCTTTATTGGCAGCTGGTTCAACTGTAGCAATGGCAGATAATGATGTTGGTTGTGGTGTTGGTACACAAGTTTGGGCAGGTAAAAAAGGTGTTGCACCTAAAATTCTTGCTGCAACAACTAACGGTATTTTTACAAACCAATTATTAGGGATCACTTTTGGTACTTTAGGATGCCGTCAAGGTGGTACAGTGACTGCTCAAGTGGTGACATTTACCAATGAAAATGCGGAAGCTCTAGCGCGTGATATGGCTGTTGGTCAAGGTGAAAGCTTGAACGTTCTTGCTGAGCTTATGCAGATTAAAGCTCAAGATAAAGCACGTTTCTTCGCAGTTTCAAAAGCAAATTTTGCTGAAATTTACTCAAGCAAAAATCAAAATACACTTCAAGTTTTAGACTCTTTACAAAGCGTTATGGCAAAAGATGCTGTATTGAAAGCTTATGTCTAATCTTTGATACTTTGAAACCCTGTCATTTGGCAGGGTTTTCTTATATTCAATAGACTACTTTTATCTTCTTTACTGGATTTGGATCAGAGATAGGTGAGAGCAGAGGTCTGTTGTTCGTTTTATAATTCTTAAAAATGTTTGTTGCTGAATGAAATTTGTTACTTGTATTGTCGCTTCTATATTCTGTCAAGCTGCTTATGCTCTAGCTCCATCTGATATTCAAAACTATATAAATCTCGCTGAACAAAAAAAATTGGATCAAGACATGACTTGGCAACGATTGATGTATGCTGATCAATCACAAACAAGTGAGGTAAATTATGACGGCTATTTTTATGCGATTGATGGTAAAACCGATATAAAAAATGAGCTTCATGCAGATATTCAAGCTTTGTTTCAACAAACCGAAAATAATCATTCTATTCGTTGTAAATTTCCTGCACGTAGCCGCTGGTTGATCGAGCAGTTGCAAATCCCAACTCAACAACTTCCCAATGTGAACTGCGATGAGTTTGATACGTGGATTAATCAGATCAAGCCATATAAAGCGACCTTGATTTATGCAACTGACTTTATGGGCAATCCAAGTTCGATGTTTGGGCATACACTTTTGCGATTAGACCCCAAAGATCAGAAACAGCTTAATTTAGTTTCTTATGCTGTGAATTATGCTGCTACTGTAAATGGTCAAGATAATTGGTCATATGCTTGGAAAGGGCTAACTGGACAGTATCCTGGTGAATATTCTTTGATGCCTTATTATCGAAAGGTCAAGGAATATGGTGATTTTGAAAGTCGTGATTTGTGGGAGTATGAACTCAACTTAACTTCTGAGGAAACACGCTTCTTGGTGGAACATATTTGGGAAATGCAGCGTGTGAGTTTTCCTTATTATTTTGTCAGTGATAACTGTGCTTATCGATTGTTAGGACTGATTGATTTGGTTCGACCACAGCTAAATTTAAAAAAACAGTTTCATTATGCTGCGATTCCAATTGAGACCTTAAAAGCAGTTGATGATCAGAACTTAGTGAAAGATATCGTTTATCGTCCAGCACTTGAAACTCAATTGCTTTCACAGGCGAAGCAACATGGGACACATTTGGCTAAAGTTGCGCACAAAGTTGCTTTGCTACCATCAGATCAAATTCAAGCTGTTCTAAGTACTTATAACATTCAAGATCAAGCTAAAATTTTAGAGATGGCATACGATGACTTATATTTGCAATTTGTCAGTCGCGTTGTTGAAACAGAAATTGCTCAACCGCGATTACGACAATTATTAGCATTGCGTAGTCAAATAGAAGTTGATAAACAACGTCAAGCACCGACTCGCCCGAAAATACAACCTGTTGAAGGACATCATGCGCGTAATATCTCAGTCAATGTAGGGGAGTCACAAGGCAAGGCATTTGTTGAGTTAGGACATCGCCAAGCCTACCATGATTTGATTGATCCTCAAGGTGGCTATCGCTTAGGTACGCAGCTTTTATTTTTAGATGGAAGTGTTCAATATCGAGATGATCAGCTCAAACTTGAGCATTTGGATTTACTTTCTGTGAATTCTTATAATCCGATTCAACCCTTTAAATCACCAATCAGCTGGGGCTTTAATTTTGGCTGGAAGCAAGAAGCAGTCTATGATGGACAATTTAGTGAAGATCAGCAGCATGGTGTAATGAACTTAAACATGCAGGCGGGTTATAGTTTGGCAGATTATGATCGCCGTCATCTATGTTACGTCCAGTTACAGAGTCATGTGCAAGGTGGAAAAAACTTAGATAAAGGTTGGCGTATTGGCGCAGGGCCAACAGTAGGTTGTATGAATCGATGGACAGGTCGAATCAATAGTGTCTTACAAGTTGAATTGCCGTATTGGCAAGATCAAAATCAGTGGAATCTGAAACTGGGTTCTCAATTTCAATATAGTTTTGACTCAAATAATGCCATGCGATTGAGTTGGGACTTTGAGCAACAAGATCATAAGGAGTGGAATAAAGTCGGTTTAGGTTATATTCTTTTTTTCTAGATATTAGACTTCTCTTAGAGAGTTCATCGTTTCTAATGGACTGTGTTCATAAGGGGTAATAAAGAAGCCTAATCATGTTCTATTTAAATAAAAGAGAATATCAAGCCTCAACCACGACATAATATTTCTTTACAGCCTCAACGACTTCAAATGTACCGACAAAAGCAGGTGGAATGATACCCGCTTGACCTGCTGATATTTCAACAAAAGACTTGTTGTCAGTATCATGCAAGCGAACAATTCCTTCGATGACTTGGAAAAACTCTTGTTTGTTGTCAGCAAATACAATATTCCACGCACCCACTTCGCATTGCCAAATGCCACAACTCATATTGGGATGTTCATAGAGGCTGTGTGTCAAACGTTGCGGGTTGCCTTGTACGAGTCGATCAGGTCGAGGATAGTCTATCGCTGCATTCGTCTGCTCTAAACTAGATGGATCGAGTAATAATGCTGTAGCTGTCATATTTCATGATGGGCGTGTTTAAATTAAGCTAATTATAAAGCATCTTTATACGTCTCAGTTAAGCTTACTAAAATGACAAAATGAATTTGATTAAGAAAAATTAGAAATAAAAAAAGCCTCAATTGAATTGAGGCTTTAAGTACCATATTGCTTAGTAGCTTTCTGGCACAGCACTTAAAAATTCACGACGGGCATCTTTATCAGTCTTAAAATCACCAACAAAAGAAACGGTACGAGTCGTAGATTCTTGTTTACCTACGCCACGCATCATCATGCACATATGCGCTGAGTCGATGACGACTGCAACGCCACGTGCTTTCGTTACATCAGCAACAGCTTCGGCAATTTGCTGGGTTAGATTTTCTTGAATCTGCAAGCGGCGAGCAAACATTTCTGTAATACGGGCAAATTTAGATAGGCCTAAAACTTGACCTTCTGGTAAATAAGCAATGTGTACACGACCATAAAAAGGGAGTAGGTGATGTTCACAAAGTGAATAAAATTCAATATTTTTAACCAATACCATTTCATGGTTATCGGATGGGAAAACCGCACTATTTGTAACTTCTTCAAGCGTTTTACTATAACCAGAAGTTAAAAAAGAAAAAGCTTTAGCCGCACGCATAGGTGTATCTTTGAGGCCTGGGCGATTCAAATCTTCACCAACGGCAGTTAAGATGTTTGCGTACGATTGCTGCATAGACATAACAATGTTCACTTAGGTGGGTTGAACAAAACGGGAATTGTATCAGAAAACGATTCAAAAACTTACTTTTGAGTCAAATGCCGATTATTGTTTGTACTTTGGATTCTTTTCTGCTCGTTTTAATAGGACTAAAACAGCACCAGTGCCGCCTTGATTTTCAGGCGCACTGACAAAAGCAAGAACATCGCGATGTTGTCTGAGCCAGCCATTTACATAGGTTTTTAAAATTGCTTCTGGGCCTTTACCATGAACAATTTTAATGACGTTTTGATTTTCATCTTTGGCCATTTGAATGATTTGTAAAACTGCAGCGCGCGCTTGTTCAACTGTACAACCATGCAAATCGACTGCTTCGAACCAACGAATTTTACCAGCTTTCAAATCTTCAAATACTTTGTGTTGTAGGGTCGCAATGCGATAGCTCAATGCTGCTTGACTGGCAACAGGATTTAAAATGGCTTGCGTATCTGAAATTTCAGTAAGTTCTTGCTCAGCACCACCTTCTGCCGCAGCACGCTTTGCTAAGGTTTGGGCATCGACTTTTTTGCTACGTTTGACTTTGGTATCGGCTATATTTTTATTGTCGATCGGTTTGACCCCAAGAAGGGCTTTTTTAAAAAGTTCTGTATCTTCCAATTCTTCAGCAGCAGCTTTAGTCTTTTCTGATTCGGCTTGCTTCGCAATCGCGCTGGATTGTGGATTAGAGATTTGCTTTTTAAAGGCTTTCAGTAAATTAAACTGATCTTTAGAAAGCGAAGAATCATGTTTACTCATAATGTTAGAAAAATAGGCAAGATACGAGAGAAGTGTAAAATTATAGTCTGAATCCGTGATGATTTGAACTGCCTTGCGTTCATACAATCTTTGCTAGGAGAGCTGAATAATTAGCGATAAATAACAATTCATTATCTAAAAGAAAAATCGTAGTTTATATTGATGGCTTATATAGTCTATATTTTATAAAACGTTCACCACTCAATATAACTTCACCCTCTAATTCAAATCCTAATAAATAAATTCCTTTTAAATTTTTTCTTGTTGGTGGGAGTAAAATAGTAACGGATTCGAAGCCCATTTCATTAAATGCTCTTTTTATAATTTCATTAAAAATTTGTTTTCCTAATCCCCAGTATTGAGGGTGTAATACTAGAGCTAAGTCGGCATCTCCATCTTCATATTGTAAGCCACCCCAACCTGCAAACTTATCATTGACTAAAAAGGCCCAAGGACCATAACCATGTTCTTGCCATTGTTTTTCTTTTCCCTTTACCCAAGCTATGCATTGTTGTTCATCAAACTGGGTGCCATCAGCTAAAGGCATTTGTTTGAGTACTCGATCATTTGTATTTAATGCGATAATGTCCGCAATCTTAATATGGCTTAGACGGCAAAATTGAATATTCAATATTTATTCCTAAAATATAAATGGGACTCATTATAAGTTGTCATTTATTGCTATACATCATTATTTTTCCAAGAAAATAAATTAGGCATAAAAAAGCCCAATGATAAAGAATTGGGCTTTTCATCTATTCTAAATTTAAACCTATTTTGGCTGACCAAACAATTCACCAAATGCCACATCAGGCCTAGGCTGTTTCATAAAGCTCTCGCCAACAAGGAACGTATGAATATCATTGGCTTGCATCATTGCAACATCGTCAGGTGTGGCAATACCACTTTCAGTGACTAACAAGCGAGATGCAGGGAGTAATTTCTTCAAACGAATGGATGTCTCTAAATCAACATCAAAGGTTTTAAGATTACGGTTGTTTACGCCTAAAATACATTGTTCAGAAAGTTTTAAAGCACGTTCTAATTCATATTCATCATGTACTTCAACCAATACATCTAATTGATGTTCAAATGCGGTTTTAGACATTTCTTCTAATTGTTGATCGGACAAGCAAGCCACGATTAATAAAATACAATCTGCTTGTAATGCACGTGCTTCGACAACATTGTAAGGATCAACTAAGAAATCTTTACGCAAAGCAGGTAAGGCACAATGTTGACGTGCAATCGCAATATTCTCATCTGCACCTTGGAAGAAATCTACATCTGTTAGGACAGAAAGACACGCTGCACCAGCTAGTTCGTACTGTTGAGCAATTTCAGCAGGATTAAAGTTTGCACGAATCACGCCTTTAGATGGAGAGGCTTTTTTAATCTCAGCAATCACAGCAGGGCGTTTATGTTGTAATGCATTGGCGAAACCACGAACAGGAGTCGCTGCTTTTGCCCATTCTTCAACATCATGCAGATTACGTTGTTTTAAACGTGCTGCAAGTTCCTCATGTTTACGGTCAACAATTTTACCTAAAATGGTATTTTGAATATTGATCATCAGAAGTCCTTAGTCTGCTTGATATTGTTTCAATGTTTTGGTGAATTCAGCCAAGATACTCATTTTTTCAGTGGCTTGACCGCCATAAAGAATATCTTGAGCAAGTTCAACAGCTTGTTTGTAGGTACTAGTAATGCCTGCAACATAAATGCCTGCACCTGCGTTCAGTGCAATCATATTGGCAGCTTTTTCGCCAATCTCTGATTTATCTCGACCGAGTGCATCTTTAATCAGTTTTAAGCTTTCTTCAGAACTATTGACTGTTAGGCCTGATAGAGTTTGAGATTGAATACCAACATCATCTGGACTTAGTGTCCATTCCGTAATTTCGCCATTCTTTAGTTCTGCGACAGCCGTCGGCGCAGCAAGACTAATTTCATCCAAACCATCTTTAGAATGCACAACCAGTACATGTTCTGCACCAAGTTGTTTTAGTACTTCTGCAATTGGGCGGCAAAGTTCATCTGAGAACACACCAATAACAAAACGGTTGACACCAGCAGGGTTGGTGAGTGGGCCGAGCAAATTGAAAATACTACGAATACCTAATTCACGACGTGGGGCAACTGCATATTTCATTGCCTTGTGGTGATTTGGTGCAAATAGAAAACCCACGCCGATTTCACGGATGCAACGTTCAGTTTGATACATATCGAGATCAAGTTGTATTCCCATTTGCTCAAGTACATCAGAAGAGCCAGATTTGCTTGAAACACCACGATTACCGTGTTTAGCAATTGTTGCACCAGCAGCGGCGATCACAAAACTTGAGGCGGTTGAAACATTAAATAAATTTTGTCCATCACCACCCGTTCCGACGATATCGACGAGGTGTGGAATGTCGCTAACATCAATCTTAATTGCAAATTCACGCATGATACGCGCAGCAGCAGTAATTTCATCAATGCTTTCACCTTTCATACGCAGACCCATCATCAGCGCACCGATTTGAGCATCTGTCGCTTCACCTTGCATAATACTGCGCATTACATCTTCCATTTGCGGTTGGGTAAGATGAATGTTTTTAGTAATGTGATTGAGAGCCTGTTGGATATTCATAGTCATGAGTTACAGCATTATGATTGATTAAAAAATTTCAGAATTAAATAGATTGATCGCAATTGGTTCGGTATGACTTGAGTGTGATACATGATCTAAAAGCTAGCCAGTTATGTTATCAGAAAATAATGTAGATTTTATACGCTTTAAATAAAAACTATCTTGTGCTTCAAAATTAGACATATTGCTATATTTTTCAACTATTATAATCAGTGAATAAATAATTTCATCAATACATAATTCTGTCTTTATGGAAACAAGAATATGCAGATCAGCCAGCTTTTTAATTATCCAGTGAAGTCCTGTAAAGGAAATAAACTTTCGACAATGGATATTGATGGTTTTGGTCCTAATTGGGATCGACGTTGGATGATTGTTGATCCTGATGGGCGGTTTATCACCCAAAGGCAAGTCGCAGAAATGGGACAAATTGGTGTTACGGTTTCATCTGATCGCGTATGTTTTGATTATCAGTCAGAGAAGATCGAGCTCAGTATGATCGAAGCGCAAGGTCAGAAGGATGAGCGCTTAGTGACAGTTTGGCAAGATAAACTTTCGGGGAATCGTATCCATCATCCTGTTAATGCTTGGTTGAGCCAGAAACTTGGACGAGAGGCACAGTTGATTTATATGCCGCAAGAGACTGTCCGCCAAGTAGATTTAGAGTACGCACAGTTAGGTGATCGCGTAGGATTTGCGGATGGCTTTCCATTCTTGATTATTAGTGAAGCATCTGTTGAGTTTCTAGCTGAGAAAGTAGGTTATCCGCTAGATGTACAGCGTTTTAGACCCAATATTGTGGTGTCGGGGTGTGATGCATTTGCTGAGGATCAATGGAGACAGATACAAATTGGAGATATTGTCTTTGATCTTGTTAAACAGTGTTCTCGATGTGTGATTCCAACAATTGATTTGAAAACGAGTCAAAAGCAACCAGAAATCATGCAAGCAATGCTCAAATATAGAAAACAGGGTACTAAAGTCATGATGGGGCAGAATGCATTACATCGTGGAGAAGGGCATATTACAATTGGGCAGGAAGTAAAAATTATTCGTTGAGTTTAATTCTTAGTTTTTATGAAAAGCCAATTCATTTCAATGAATTGGCTTTTATATATGGAAATTAGTTTGATTAAGCTATCTCATGGTCTGGATTTCTAACACCTAATAATTGACTTGTTGCTGTTCCTGCCGTCATTGAACCATTGACGTTAAGTGCAGTTCGTCCCATGTCAATTAAAGGTTCAATTGAAATGAGTAATGCCACTAAAGTGACAGGAAGTTCCATAGCCGGCAGTACGATGAGGGCTGCAAAGGTTGCACCGCCGCCAACACCGGCAACACCAATAGAACTGAGCGTTACAATTACAACCAGTTGCGCAATCCAAAGGGGATCTAAAGGATTGATTCCAACCGTAGGTGCGACCATTACGGCAAGCATCGCTGGATATAAACCAGCACAACCATTTTGACCGATCGTTGCACCAAACGAAGCTGAGAAGCTTGCGATTCCTTCAGGTACGCCAAGCTGTTTGGTTTGTGTTTCGATGTTTAATGGAATACTTGCTGCACTGGAACGACTGGTAAAAGCAAAAGTTAAAACAGGAAATACTTTCTTGAAAAAGTCGATCGGATTAACACGAACAAATAATAAAATCACTCCATGAACGATAAACATGATTGCAAGGCCTAAATAGGATGCTGCAACGAATTCACCTAATTTCACAATATCAGCTAGGTTTGCGCTTGCGACCATTTTCGTCATTAATGCCAGTACACCATAAGGCGTAAACTGCATCACTAAACGAACTAAACTGATAATGAGTGCTTGTAATGCCTCAATTCCTTGTCTGATTTTTTCACCATTAACAGCATCTTTTGCCATAAGCTGTAATGCTGCAACGCCTAAGAAAGCAGAGAAAATAACGACGCTAATAATCGCTGTTGGGCGAATGCCTGTTAGATCCGCAAAAGGATTTTGTGGAAAAAGTGACAGCAATAATTGTGGAATATTGAGATCAGAAACTTGACCGATATATTGGCTTTCAATTGTGGCGAGGCGAGCGGCTTCTTTGGTTCCTTGAACAAGACCTTCAGCAGTTAAGCCGAATAGATTGGTCACGCTAATCCCGACTATGGCAGCAATTGCAGTGGTGAATAGCAAGATTCCAATGGTGAGTACACTTATTTTACCAAGAGAAGTTGTTTGATGTAACTTTACAACAGCACTTAAAATCGAAATAAAAATAAGCGGCATGATCACCATTTGTAGGAGCTGAACATAGCCATTTCCGACAATATTAAACCATGCAATAGATTGTTCGATGATGGGGCTATCACCGTAAATGGTTTTTAATGCAAGCCCAAAAACGATACCGACAACCATACCAATCAAAACTTTCTTTGAGAGGCTCCAGTCTTGGCGATAACTAAAAAATAATCCTGCTAAAAGCAAAATAAAAACGAGAATATTCAATAATACGAGAGCATTCACAATAAATGTCCTGATAGATGGCTCAGGGAGGAGGGAGAGTTATTTAAGTTATAAATTCTAGCATTTAAGCAGTTTTTGGCTTAATCATTCCTACTCATAAGCTTAATCATAAAAACTAAAAAGAAGCTTCGTGTAAGTGTTTTACATTACTTTAATTAGTTGAAAGATCTTTTAGTTGTTGAAATTGAATCATTATTTAAAATTTATGTGGATTATATATTTTTCTATCCACCTAATCATTTGGAGAAATAGATTTGAAAAGCAACTTTTAGATGCTCAAAATAATAACAGCCCATCGTTTAGAGGGCTGTATATTTTAAATCTAAACTGACTTATGCATAAATTTCTAAGAAATTTTTAAAGATTTGATGCCCATGTTCACTGAGAATTGATTCAGGGTGGAACTGAACACCTTCCACAGGAAGAGTTTTATGTTTTACACCCATAATTTCTTCAATTGTTCCATCTGCTTGATTGGTCCAACAGGTGACTTCTAGACAATCAGGAAGAGTCTCTTGTTCAATTACAAGTGAATGATAGCGTGTTGCAGAAAAAGGTGACGGTAAATTACTGAAAATACCTTTATCGCTATGGTACATATCTGATAATCGACCATGCATCACAGTTTTGGCGCGAATAATATTGCCACCAAAAGCTTGCCCAATAGACTGATGCCCTAAACATACACCGAGTAGAGGAATCTTACCTGCGAAATGGTTAATTGCAGGAATTGAGATGCCAGCTTCAGTTGGAGAACAAGGGCCAGGTCCAATCACAAGGTATTTGGGCTGCCATCGTTCGATGTCCTCTAATGTAACTTGATCATTACGAACAACTTTTACTTCTTGATTTAACTCGCCAAAATATTGAACGATGTTGTAAGTAAATGAGTCATAATTGTCAATCATTAGAAGCATTTTAGATTCAACCTATTGATTATATTGAATGTATGATTGAGTGTATTGTGGTGTTACTCACATTGTTACTCACTTTAATAAAAGTGGCTGTTATATATAAATTAAAGCCGCTTTGATTAAGCGGCTAATGTATCAGATTTTGATTCCCTTGTGACTACCTCATTCACATATGAATTTAGGTAGTAACTAAATCGACCATCCTTGATGGGTGGAGTAATTTCACCTTGATGAATCCGGTCATAAAACTTTGTTTTCTTCCAATTCAGTCTACGACAAAATTCCTCAATACATACTCGCTCTTCATTGACTCTAGCGAGCTGCTGTTTCATCTGTTTTACTTCTAATAAAATCTCCTGAAGAAGTTCTTGTTCGCTCGTTTGCATCTTCACCCCTCCGTATCCGCTTTTGGTTCTTTTAAAGCAATCTTAGTATCTGCAATAACATCAGCTTCTTGAATCAAAGATAAATAAGCAATTTCACCCATTCGTTCTTTTACAAGTTTTTTAAACTCAATATGAATCATTCTTTCTCTATTATCTGCTAACTCCATGTTTCGCAATTTAACTAAAGACTTGTCTTTGCTTCTTGCAGATTTTAATGATTCAAGCTGTTGAGTTAGATTATTTACTTGCATTTTTAATGCGCTATTTGATGAGTTTTCTTTAGAAAGTGCTTTCTTACGATAATCTTCAAATTGCTCCATAAAAAGATTTTGCTCAGGTGTAGCTTTTGACTTAATCGTGGTTCTTATTGCTAACATAAAAGAAAATAATTTACTTGCATGCTGACCTACAAATTGTCTAGCTCCATCAGGAACATCGCCAAAAGCTCTTAATTGATCAATAGCTAGGGCATATTTGTTTTGCAGCTGCTCAATAGATAGATCGTTTAAATCTTCACGTTTAAACTTTTTACTGTTTTTATTTGGCTCAATCCAGCTAACAGTATTTGCTTTATTATCGAACCGGTTCACAGCATTCGCTTTTTTTAAAGCTTCATCATCACTTAATAGTTTTGAGTTCATTTCCCACCCCTTACTGCATTCACAACATCATCAGACCGACCGAACACACTTTCAAAAGCCTTATCAAATCCACCGCTTGCAATGAATTGGTCAATGCAGTTTTCAGGCTTTTGATGCTTTTCGATATAAATTGAAAGAATGTGATAATAAAGGTCAGCGTTTGAATCACTCACTTCCAAAATAATTCCAGTACCATTATTTACACGCTGTCTTAATGTTGCTTCCAGTTTTTGCACAAAGTCACTATGCAAGTGATGTGACTCACTCGCAATGATGTATAAAGACCCGGTCTGACCTGCATTCAAAACCAAATTAAAAGGCTTGTCCTTGTACAACTCACCGATAATGAAGTTAGCCACAGCAATGTTCGTTTGTTGGATTTCAGTCATTGGCTTGCTCCTGTGCTTCCATGCGCTCAATAATCGCTTGATTCACAAACTCACTGTATAGGCTGTAAGGTAGGTAGGCTTCACCCTCGTAGCACTGGCGCACAGCTTTAATCATGCGCTCACTTGGTACCATTGGCACAACTACAAATCCCTCAGGAACCGCTTGGGCTTTGGCTGCTTGCTCAAACCCATAAAACGCACCATTTACCCATGCTGCCAACCCAACAGGCATACCGTTATTCTTCTCAACATAACAACCTAAGTGCTCGTCAAAGTTAAGATACTCAAGCTTCTCCTCAACATATTTAAGCTTCTCAAATTCAGCTTTTAATTTTTGAATATCCATCACGCCACCTCAACTTGCTAAAGGGTTTTGTTGTAAAAGATTGAAAATCTTGTCGTAAAAAGAAGGGTGAGTTTCAAACACTTCATTTCCAATACGCACGAAAGTTATATCCACAGCCCTTACTAAAATCGCACCATCAAAAATCATAGCCTTTGTTTTATCACCCTCAAAAACAGAAGCGCTTGCTTGTGGATTTGCATCAAGAAACTCTAAAAACTTTTCACCTACTTCCATCACGCCACCCCTAAATGTCCTTTAAACTCAACAAATAACTTGCTTGCCTGTTTGTTTAATCTACCCAAATGATCTATTGATGCACCACGCGGTAAATTTTTGCTTGTGTACGTTGGTATAAACTCAGTGCAAAAACCTTTAGTCACAATGCGATAGCCGAGGTATCTAATCCAAATCAAGAAAGCCACTGACATCCACGGCTCAATACGTTTATTCTTCACCATGTCTCACCCACCATTGCTGCTAAAAAAATCAAAAACATTAATCCAAGTTTGAGTTCGATCATGCTGCGACCCTCGCTTTGATTCGCTCTTGATAAAGCTTTTCGTAATAAGCTTGAGCATGTGGAATTTTGTCTTTGATCTTCTGAATCATTGATTCATCACGTTCATAGCGAACTGTTGTTAAACGTTCTCTAAGATCAATCTTGTCGACCAAATCAATCAATTGCTCTCGATCATCCCAATCGTTTGTAAGCTCAACAGGGCAAGGGAGTAGCCAAAAATCAACCTCTGCAACTTCACAATCGTAAAGCCACATATAGCCTTGCATTTGCCAGTCATAGCCTGCTTTCTTTGCCTTTTCCTGTGCTTCATCTTGGAAAAATGGATGTGTTCCAATATCCCAACAACATTTTGTGTCGATAATTAGCTTTCGCTCTAAATCAAGAACATCACATTCGCCAGTGATAAAGTTGTTCTTAACTCGACCACTGTGTTTTGTAAGCTTACGAAAGCGAACCTTACCCGATAGATCAATTGCAATTTCTTCAAGTGCATTGCCTTTAGCTGTGTATTGATTGCCCTTGAAAGACTTGAACGTTGTCAAATCTTCTTTAACATTTGTTCTGATCTCAGTCTTAGCTGTATCGCTAAGAACTGAGCCTTTAGTTTTAGATTCGCCAACAAGCTTATGCAGGCTTGAGCAGCGGAATAGTTTCATCACTGAGCCTCCACCGCTATACGTTGAGCATCAGTTAGGCTGTAACCATCCAAGATATAAGCCTTGTCGATTGCGCCAACATTCAACTGCTCCAGTGCTGCATTAAACTCATCGTCATTCAATGTTGGTTTTGGTGCTTCTAGGTCTGCAATTGATTCTTGATGGTCGATGTATTCAAACTCGTCTTTATCCACATCACGAATGACTGCCTGATCTGCCATTTGTGCTTTTTGCATATCAATTGAAAGTGGTGCTTGCTTAGATAAAAGCAGCTTTAACACGGTTTTAAGCGCCATTGCTTCAAACTGGTCCTTCCATACACCAAAGCCTTTTTTAGCTGTTTGGCTGTACTTATTGGCGTGCTTCATTACTTCCTCTTTACTCATGTAAAGTTCAGCAGTGAAGCCATTAATTAGCTTGAAAAACGCCACATATCCAATCGGATCACCACTTGGCTTGACCGACCAATCAAACTCATAACCAAGCAGCGGGTTTTCGCTAATCAATTGGCCGTTATAGACTGGCGTTGCAGCAATGCGGCTGAACTGACCAGAGCGTTGTGCCAACTGAATGTAACCTTTGTAACCGAGTTGAAATTGCGCTTCAATCTTGTTTTCCTTGTTGTTTTTAAAAGGAACAATGTAGGCAAAACCAAGATTGTTATTGATTGGCAGATTCAGCGTTGCAGCCATACATGCAGCGCTAAAAATAGTTTGAGGGTCAGCATTTACCAACATCGAGTTGCTGTTCACGATCTGCAATACAGACGTTGCAAAAGCAGGGGCATTCTTGCCAACAAGTTCTTTTAGCTTTTCCTGAACCATTGGCTTTGAGAAAAAGTCTTTTGCGTTATGTTTTACTGGTGTATTCATCTCTATTCTCCGAGCAAATATCTGCACAATTTCCTTAACAAAGGGATAAATTGCGCAGATTTGTTCTCATTAGGCTGCTTTCTTTAAAAGCTGTTCTGTTTTTTGTGCTTCAATCGCATTAACTTTTTCCATCCAGTAGCGATATTCTTCACGATTTATTTGATCGAATTGGTATGCGTACTCAACAGCACCTTCCAATAGAGCAGGGTGTTTAATTGAGATATGGATAAAGTAGTCTTTAGATGTCATCCCTTAATCCCTCCACGCAAAGCTTCGAATGCCTTACTTGCATCTGATGCATTTCTATAAGCGCCAAGCTGCATATAAAGTTCGTCACCATCAGAATCTTCAAATTCAGTAAAGTCGAAGCCTTGTGAATTACTTGTTGCGATGAAGTAGTAGGTTTCACCCAATTTCGGCTCAAAAGGCGCAGGAATCTCTAGTGAAAGCTTTATGGTGCTTGGTTTGAGGCGGAACTGGTGATTTGGTAAATCAAAATCAGTAATCCAAAAGCCATTTTTCTTGTCTTTTAAATCTGTCCAATCTTGATACCATTTATCAAATTCATCTCTAAACTGGACATTTTCACCCTTAGCCCAAGCCAGTTTTGCATCAGCCCCACTAATCAAGCCTTGTTCTATTTCACTAGATTTCTGTTTTGACTTAACTTTTTCCCACATTGCTTGACGCATCTCATGACGCTGCAACTCATCCCATCCTTGTTCACGGAATATGAATGATTTTCCGTTAGAGTCTTTATAAATCTGATCGTCACCTTCGGTTACCCAGTTCGCATCCCTCACATCATTCCGATGCAAAACAACAAGGTCTCGAAGTTTAGGGAGGGTGAGTTCTTTTCCAACCCACCCATCAAGCATTACATCTTCATCCTTGTCGAAATAGCACAAGCAATTTTTCCCTTGGAAATCCTTTGTAAAAAGAAGACCAAGTCTCCATGAAACAACCTCTTTTCCTGAGCCATTCCACTCATACCCCAACTCAAAAAACAACTCCTGAGCTTCTTTACTTTCCGCTTCGTTGTTCACTTTGATTTTGTGGTTATTCATCTCACACACTCCAAATCGCAGGGCAGATCACTTTGTAAAGCAAGATCAGACATGCAAAAAAACCAATAAAGACAAAGAACATAAACGCCGCAAATTCTTTCCAAGGGTCATTCATGGCTGTGCTCCTTTGGTGGCGCAGGGAGTGGCATCCAGTGAGACGTGTATTGAATATGAAGGTAATCATCATCACTCTCGAAGTACCAATATTCTTCACCCTCATACTCTGATAGCTTTGCCGTGTGCATAGTCTCAAAAGTAAAAGGATTAAAAATTAGAACTAAAACATCCTGTTCAGGAAGTTTCTCTTCAACACTAATCCATTCCATATCTATCTCCACGGAGCGCTTAAACGCGCTCTCTTAGTTCTTGTTCGATAATGTCTTTGATCTCTACAACATCGAGACGATCAACGTATGCTTGGATTTCGCCATCTTCATTGAAGACGCGAATGTCTTTGATTTCTTTTACTTCAACATCACGCCAGTTGTGACCTACACCATTGCCGTCATTGAAGTATTCAGCGTCAAACTCAACTTCAATTGCATATTCTTCGTTTGCAGTTAAAAGAGTTGCTTGCTCAGCTTTGACATTGATTTCGTCAAGCTTGAAAGGTGCCATGACATAGACTGGTTCAGGCTTAGCAGATTGAAACGCATAAGCAGCAGTTAATGCACTTACTACGCCTGCAAAGCCGATTGATTTGACTACATTTTCTTTTATGTTCATACTTCATTTACTCACTGAGTAAGCCCTGCATCCGCCAAGATTGTTCAGGGCTTTTTGTTGTCTATGGAGTAAATTAAACCAAAGGTATAAAATAAATGCAACCATAAATTAAACCAAAGGTGAAAATAATTTTGTAATTAGGTTTAAAGTGGTTTAATTGTGTTTTAAATAGACAAAAGAAAACCCACATAGAGTGGGTATGAGTAGCTAGAAAAATCTAATCATCAGGTTTAATTAACTTTTCGAAACTTTTCTTGTTTTCGTTTCTATCACTACGCTGTTGAATATCAGACTTGTAATCACTTAACTCAGTAATTGCTAAAAATGCTGAATACATCCAGAAGAAGCAGGCTACTAAATAGCTAATAATTACTGATAAAGATAAAGATAGTTTTAAAGGTTTGATTACTTCACTATTTTGTTGAGCGAATACACTATAGGCAGTTATTGATAAAGAAATAAGTGTTGCTAACATGATTGTGTATAAAATGTCTGCACATCTTTGATTGATTATACCTTTTAGCGCATTTCTCTCTTTTACACTAATTCCCTTTAAGTCTTTGCTTTCATTTATTTTTTGATAATTTGAAACAAGGTATGCAATAGGTGAAAGTAGGGTGGGCAAGGCAAGAATTTGAGCCCAGCCATTTAGCTTTGTAACAGCATCACCTAATTGATAATCTAAGATCAAATATGAAATAAGGAAAGTGAAACCAAGCAAAAATATAGATATATGCCAATATCTATATATTATTGCTTTTCTTACACTTAAATTCATATATCACCCACATAAAACTTTTAATTGCTATGATTTGCACTCTTTACCAACCATTTATGCATATCATTTTTCAATACGGCCTCATCTATAGCGCCACTATCTGTAAATTGAACTGTGATTTGTCCTGCTACAACTAATTCACCACCTCTGATTGTAGACTTATCACTTAGCTTAATGTAATAGTCTTCAGGATCTAAATGTCGTAGTGATGTAGCCACTTGATCAATTAATTGTTGACCATTCTTAGTGGTTGTATTCTTAAATTTCAGAGTCATCTCAAGACTTAAGTTTGCCTTTTCCAAAGAATCTGAGAATTGCTTTCCTGTTAGGTTTAAACCAAAAAACCTTTTGATTAGGGATGCATCATCTTGGTCCAAAACATGTTTTACACTAGCCACATTTGCATTTGTTGTAAGTGTTGTAGTTCCAGCGTCACTAGAAAAATTTACTGGTAAAACGGGCTTTGTATTGATCGGACTACCTACACTGATTTCTTTAGCCGGACTTTGTGTTATGCGCTCCCTCATTTCATCGGTAATTGAATCATTAAGAATAATTGGTGTGTTTTCAGGAAGGATATTACAACAAGACGTACCCAGAAACCAATTGAGGTACGACTCAAGTTGTCGTGACCTTAATGTGGATGATTGCAGAATTGCAACATGATTTCCAATTACTCCAAAATAAATTATGGAGTCTAGGAATTCTCGTCTTAGTTTCTCGGTCGCCTTTAAATCCTTCCCTTCAACAAGGTCTAAATTTACAGGTTTAATTGGATAGCTTTCAGACTCATCATCAAGATGCAAATAACTTTGTATTTTACCAGCTTCAATACTTACAAGTTGGGAGAAAAACATTCCATTGTAATTCTCATAACTGTTGATAAAGCGCATATCACCAGAATCATTTATGGATTCTTGTCTAGATGATGCTTTTTTTCTATTAGAAGATTCTGACAATGCTTCTTTAAGCATATCGCCTAGTGTTTTTTGAATACCCACTATTGATGCATTCTTGTAGTATAAAGTTTTGTAGCGCTTCTTTTGTGACACTTTAATCTCCTCCCGAACCGTTGTAATGACTGTGTCGGGTTCACAGTTTTTACTAGCCTGCACGCCAAAACTGACGACCCATCACTTTAAAATTTAAGCCATTTTGTTCGCTTACTTCTCTGTCTCGATATTTGGGATTAAGGCTATGTAAAATAAGTTTTCCACCTTCTTCCTTAAAAATCTGCTTAATCATGCCTTCACCCTCAAAGTAAACTGCATAAATCTCACCATCAATGATCTCTGTCTGAGAAATATCAATACCAACCAAGTCTCCATCGTCAATTTTATCTGCCATGCTATCGCCTTTAGCCTTAATGATGCGCATACAGTCTGGATGGACATATTTTTTCTGGAAAAATGAGGGTGGAAAAGGAAACTTCCCATTAATAACATCAAAATGAAACTCTATTGATTCTCCAGTACCACATGAAAAATTAGCTTCCACAACATCAATCCAAATAAATCCATTCTCTGTTTCATAATCAACAACGGTGGGTTTATGAATATCACTCACATCAAAAGAGGAATCATCATTACTCTTTAATCCATGTTTATCCATAAAATCTTGCATATTAAAGTTTGACAATTTCTCTGGTTTCTTACCATTTAAAAGCCACCCAGCATCAACTTCTAATAATTCAGCAAGTTTATCTAGTGTCTCCTTACTAATTTGACCCTTTTTCCATTTAGATGGTGCTTGAGGGGATAAGCCAATTAACGTAGAGGCTTTTGACCAAGATAACTTCTTTGCCTTCAGTGCTTGCTGAATGCGCTCAACCATTGTGCTCATAACTATCATTGTGTGAAACCTTTGGTTAAATTTTCTAGTAAAAATGACAAAAATGAAAGCAACCTAAGGTTGAAATAAAGTTTAACCCGTGGTTTAATCTATTCATCTATTTGGTATAAATAAGGTTTAAATATGAATCCTATTCAACAAGCCATCGATGCTGTTGGTGGGAGAACCTCAGCAGCGGCATTGCTTGGGATTTCCTACGTGGCTGTGCGGAAAATGGCGGAGAAGGGTGTTTTACCAAGAACTGACTATACAGGTGAAACAAATTACGCACAGATTTTTGCAGAGAATAGTCAAGGAAAATTATCAAAAGAGTGGTTGCTTGATAAGGCAAATCCAAAACATTTAGCAGCTTAAGGACAAATGTATGAGTCTCGAAAAAAAATCTACGCATGTGCGTTTGTCTCCTGAAAACCATGAACGAGCAAAAGTTCTCGCTGAAATCAAAGGTAAAGACCTTGCTCAATACCTTGCATATTTACTTGAGAAGGAAATAGCAGGTGAGTGGCATGTACTTAATTTACAAGCAAAATCATTTGAGCGCTTGGGATTAGGAGCTTTGATGCGGGATCTCTCTACAGAAGTAATTTTCGGTGAGGGATTGGATGGGATTAACGGGAATCAAGGGCAATAAAAAACCGCTTTCCAGTTACAGCTGGCAGCGGTCATGTTCAGTGAGGTAAATCAAATGAACCATCAAATATTAGCAGACATTGAACTAAATCGAAAGATTAGTTTGTTTCAGAAAGCGGTTGAGGCTTACACGCTTAATCGGACACTCGAAAATTCAGTTGCTTTGGCAAAGGCTAAAGCTGAACTGGCTAGTTATGCGTGGGGTGTTTGATGAACGTTGGTTTTGACTTAGATAAAATCCTAAAGCAGGCGACACCAGTGGAAGACAAATACACTAGAACGCCAAATTACTTGGTGGACAAAGGCTATGTGTCTGAGATGACTGGTAGTGCTTTGAAATGCTACGTTGTGATCAATCGTTTTACAGATGGTTTTTCACGTACTAACTGGTCAATCACGTCTAATTTTTTACAAGAAAAGACGGGAATCAAGAAACTTAAAACTTTAACGGATGCAGTCCGTCAGTTAGAGCAATTAGGTTTAATTTTGGTTGTTCGCTCTACTGGTGAAACTAATAAATTTTCAATAATTCATCCTGAGTTTGAACTACCTACCAAAATGGATGGTAGTGACGATAATGGTATGGATACCACCCCCGAAAATGGTACGGGGAGTACCCACCAAAATGGAGTGGAGACTACCCCCGAAAATGGCGCTACTAAGAAAGAAACAAATAAGAAAGAAAATATTAAGAAAGATATATGTGAGATTTTCGAGTTTTGGAAAACCACATTCAGCAAAAATGAAAAAACGATTCTATCTGACAAACGAGCTAGAAAAATTCAGTCTCGTCTGGTTGATGGTTACCTTGTTGAAGACATCAAACATGCAATCCTGAATTGCTCTAAGTCTGATTACCATGTTCAAGGTGGTTATACCGATATTGAATTGATTTGCCGTGAGCCTGAAAAACTAGATCGCTTTATCAACATGTTCCCAAAAGAGCAGGATAAAACCAACTCTGATAATTCAGAAACAAAGCGTAATGCACCTGTATTGATTCGCAAAGAATACAAGGGGGCTAAATAATGGATTACTTACATTCGGTTCCAACAGAACAAGGCGTATTGGTTTCTTTGCTGTCTCTGACAGATGGTGTGGATCAGTTTGTTGAGCGCTTAACGAGAGATCACTTCTCTGGAAAACATCAGATCATCTTTGATGCAATCCATGCGATTCATAGCCGTGGTGAGCAAATCGATTTTATTTTGGTGTGGGATGAAATCAACAAGAACCCGTTGAACCTGAATTATATCGACGAGCAATACATGCTGAAGCTCAATGCTGATGCTCCAACTTTGATCTCAACGCTCGAACAACACATTGAAAAACTTGATCGTTTAATGGCTCGTCGTAAGTTCCTTGAAATTTCAAATTTGATGCAGGGGATGGCTAAAGACTTCACAACCAACGTAGACGACATGATCAATAAAACACAAACGATGATTGCAGACATTGGAGACAACAAGCAGTCAAAAGAATTGGCATTCGTGAATGAGTTTGTAGCGCGTCTCTATGTTGATCTTGAAGAGACTCGCATTGCCCGTGAAAACGGCACTTTCGTTGATACAGGTATCAAGACTGGCTTCATTGCTCTGGACAATAAAATTGGCTCTCTACGTCGTGGCAACTTCGTAATCATTGGTGCAAGACCAAGCATGGGTAAGACGACCTTTGCTCAAAACATTATGAGTGATATGGCAATCAATCAGGACATGGTTGTTCAGTTTCATTCATGTGAAATGACGGAGGAAGAAATCAGAGACCGTATTGTTTCTGGTGTTGGTCAGATCAGATTAAGCAATATCAAAGGGAAATGTCTTGAGGATGATGACTGGAATCGCTTGGTTAATGCAAACAAGATGCTTGAGCATTCAAAGTTTGCTATCGACGATACAGCAAATGCTTCTCTCTCTGATATTCGACGCAAAGCAAGATTACTCAAATCAAAGTTTGGCCGAGTTGATGCAATCTTTGTTGATTACCTACAAATCATGAAAAGCCCAGTTGTGACAGATAACCAAGTTAGAGCTATCGGGGAAATATCAAAAGGACTGAAAGCAATCGCAAAAGAATTTGATTGCGTTGTTTTCGCATTATCTCAACTCAGCCGTAACTTAGAGAATCGACCAAACAAACGCCCTGTAAATGCAGATCTACGCGAATCAGGGCAATTAGAGCAAGACGCTGATGTGATTCTGTTTATCTACCGCGATGAGATTTACAACAAGGATTCAAAGGATGCAGGAACGGCAGAAATCATCATTGGTAAGTGTCGTGATGGTGAAGTTGGAACTGTGCGTTTGGGAACTGATTTAGCAAGAGCGACATTTGCAGACCTTGATCCATTCTATTTAGCAAGCTTGCAGGAAGTGGGAGGTGCAGCGTGAGTAATTCAATTAAACCTGTGACTGTTGGCGCGATGGATCACTCACATATAGCAGCGTTTCAAAGATTCATAGCAGTAATCAAAGCTGTAGCAAACCTTCCTGTTGCAACGGTCAAAGAGGTGCGTAATTCAGCAATACCAAACCTAAGCTGTAGGCAGGTGCAAATCTACTTAAAAAACCTAGTGGAAACAGGATATTTACGTGCGGTTGGTAATGGTAGTTCTGAGTATCGCTATTACTTAACTGAGCAGTCTAAGCAGTTGTTCAACGTGACTGGAGAACAATCATGAGATACGAAAAGAAATTGATCTATGGCGTTGGCATCAATGATTGGGATACTCCAGTACGCCAGAACGGGAAGTTGATTAAAGAGTATTACTTATGGCAAGGGATGTTGCAGCGTTGCTATTCAGATTGGTTTCACAATAGACAACCATCTTATAGAGATGTGACATGTTCTAAAGAATGGCTGTCTTTATCAACATTCACAAAAGATATTCGAGCAAAAAAGAATTTTGATAAATGTTTGTCTGAAGGTTGGCAGTTAGATAAGGACATCTTGTTAAAAGGTTGTAAGCACTATTCTAACGAAACAACCTGTTTTGTTCCTCCTGCTATTAACAATGTGATTTTAAAGAGTGATAGAGCAAGAGGAAATCTTTGTATAGGTGTTAGTGCTGTGAAAGGCAGGTTTCAAGCTCAATTGAGACGTGAGGACAGGAAAAATATCACTGCTTATTTTGACACCGAAGTTAAAGCCTTCCTTTTCTATAAGAAAGAGAAAGAAAAACAAATTAAAAGATTGGCTGATCTATTTAAAGATCAATTAGATAGCAAGGTATATCAAGCCTTAATCAATTACCAAGTCGAAATCACTGATTAGGAGATAACCATGACTATACATGACACAAATAATCAGGAAGGACATGACGGAGAAGGGTGATGAAGAAAAATATTGAAACTGTTGCGACAGCATGTGGATTGTCAGATAAAGCGAGCTGCACAGAAATCAGTGAAGCGGAACTAAAAAAAGCACTGATTGAAGTTGACTACAGCAACATTGTCAAAGCAGCAAAAGAAATTTGGTACGACAACGGAATGATTAATCGATTTGAGTCGGAGTCGGAGAAAGTCGAATTATTGCTTAACTGGTTACAAACACTTGATAGCAATTTACTAGAACCAATCGAATTGGAGTTATCTAAATTAAGTGAAGAAGATCTTGATACTGTGTGCTGTGGTGAGGAAACCGAGCAAGAGCGATTAGCATCTAAATCAGTCAATGAATTTCTTAATCGCATCTCTGATGAAGAGTATGAAATCAAAGTAGGAGACATGGTAGAGATTACGAGCTATCAGCAAACAATCGAATTGTGCGGCAGGGAAAGTCAAAAATTTATAGGCGATTTGATGTATGTAGCTGGTGTAGAAGGTGATGTGCTCAAAGGGTTTGACTACAACTTTGTTGGGAAAAGAGACGTAAAACTGAACTCAAAAAAGGAGCAAAGCCAATGAACGCGATCCAATTCTTAAAAGAGCAAGGTGTTGAGAAGGCGAGGGAAGTTGTTGAGGGT
>NZ_DJLC01000161.1:0-12188 GCF_002434875.1 Acinetobacter sp. UBA6526
ATTTTAAGGATCTAGTTTGAAAATCAATTAAAGCCTCCAACAGGTCTTCCAAGCCTCTGAACTGCCACTCAAGCGTGGTCAAATCAAAAAAAATATCGAAACTGCATTACGCCATGTTGGTTTCGATGTGGATTGTGAAATCGGCATTGCTTGTGTTGATCTTGCTGAAAGTCGTGAACTCAACTTGCAGTATCGTGAAAAAGATAAACCAACCAATGTATTATCCTTTCCAAGTGATATTCCTGAGGAAATGTTATCGCTGCTTGATGCTGAACCACTGGGTGATTTAGTGATTTGTATTCCTGTTGTCTTACAAGAAGCAATTGAACAGCAAAAAAAAGCAACTGATCATTTTACCCATTTATTGGTTCATGGTATTTTGCATCTCTTAGGTTATGACCATGAAACTAGTGAAGCTGATGCAGAAGAAATGGAAGCTTTAGAAATCGAAATCTTAAAGAAACTTGGTGTTGAAAATCCATACCAAGCGGATGAGATCTAGTAAGAATACTATGTATATCGTTATTTTCAAAGCTGAAATCAAAAAATTAGATTCTGATTACATAGAGATGGCTCAGAAATTAAGAGATAAAGCTTTAAATGAATACAATTGTATAAAGTTTGAAGCGTGTAGTGAAAATGGTTTTGAAATCGCGCTTTCTTATTGGAAAGAACTTAATGATATACAACGTTGGCATCTCGATACTGAACATCAAATCGCACAGCGCTTGGGAAAAGAAAAATGGTACCAAAACTTTAGCGTTGAAATCTGTAAATTAGAGCGTGCTTATCATAGTTAATCTAATTGTGAATAAGATCAAACTTATCCACAATTTAATAAAAAAACGGCTTGTATTAAGCCGTTTTTTTATTTCACACGATCTTAAAATTGATAACGTAAAGTGAGTGTTGCATTACGTGGTGCACCTTGGGTGATCTGTCCATACGCAGGGAAAACACCATAATATCCTTTATCAAACACATTATTGACATTCAATTGCGCGGAAAAATCTTTATTAATTTTATATTTTGCCATCAAATTAACTAAAGCATATGAACCTTGCTCAATTCTAGGATTTGCTCCTGCGGGTGCATTACTAGCGATCACATAAGTATCACTTTGCCAATTTACCCCTCCACCAATACTTAGATCACTCCACTTTCCTGGAAGTTGATAGGAAGTATAAGTTTGAATCAATTTACGAGGAAGTTGAGTATTAATATCAGCATCATTAACATCTGTTGCTTTATATTGACTATAACCAGCGGTTACATTCCAGTTTGGTGTCACTTGCCCACTAACTTCTAGCTCAAAGCCTTTACTTTCAGCACCTTTCGCAGCCTTATAATATGTTTCTAAAGTCCCATTTGGTCTTTGTATTTGCCCTACAGCTTGTGCGAGGTTATCTTGTTTAATATCGAATAAAGCTAAAGAGCCATTCAAACGATTATCAAACCAAGATGACTTTAAACCGATTTCGGTACTATTCCCCTTAATCGGATCAAGATAATTATTATTGAAATCTCTTTGATCTTGCGGCTGGAAAATACTCGTATAGCTAGCATAAGCTGAGTAATTCTGATTAATGTCATAAATCAATCCAGCATAAGGAATAAATTCGTGTTCATATTTAATCTTACTCGCAGTTGAACCTAAATCTTTCTCATAATCTGTAACACGACCACCAATAATTAACTTTAGCGGATCGAGTAAAGATAGTTGAGTTGCTGCAAAAATCGCATTTTGCTTTACGGTATAACTTTCTGAAGGTGTCCATGCACTCCAAATAGGCTCTGGAAGCGAAGCATTCCAATCATAAATACTGCCCACGGCTTCAGTTGTACCAGATCGACCTAATGCTTCAAACTCTTGATTTGAATATTGATAACCAACTACAGCTTTATGATCTCGACCAAACAAATTAAATACCCCATCTGTTTGCAAGGTAATATTATCTTGATCGACATTCACCTTATACGAACCAGCAAAGCCAGATAAACCTAAGCCTGTGGTTTTGTCAGGATTGCCAGAAACATAAAATAATTTTGACTCAGCCTCTCTGTTGCCATGAGCATAAGAAAGCTTCACACTCCAATCGTCATTAATTTTTTGAGTTAAATCTGCAAACCAATTGGTGTACTTCACATTCCAACGTGTCCAATCCTGCGTTGTTGTTGCACTTTTCGATAAATGAGTTCGCGAACCATCACTAAAGAAAACAGGTAAGCCTCCCCACATTGGACCACGAGGGTCATCCTCTTGATAACTGACTCCTGCTGAAAGTAAAGTTGACTCAGTTAAGTCAGCCTCTCCTGTCAGTAACAGCGTTAAACGCTCTTTACTCAATAAATCGGTAAAACTGTCACCTTGCTCATATTGTGCAACCGCACGCCCACGTAGTGATCCCGAATCATTCAAACTATTCGCAATATCCCCCATGACACGATAATTATTCCAACTTCCTCCACTTACTTCGATATTTGCAGCAGGTTCTTTACTCGCAGCACGCTTACGAGCCATATTTATCGCAGCAGAAGGATTCCCAGCACCAGTCGTTAATCCTGTTGCTCCACGTACTACCTCAATATGATCATAAATTGCCGTACTAGAAAAAATCTCTCCAGAAGACCAAGGTAAGGAATATGTTGTAGGGATTCCATCAATAATATAGTTATCAACAACAAAACCACGCGAATACAAACCACCACGATTTGTTTCATAACGGTTTACGGTAATACCCGTTACATTTTCAGCGACCTCAACTAAAGTTGTTAACCCTTGATCTTGCATACGTTGTTGGGTTACAACCGAAACAGATTGAGGAATTTCTTTTAAAGTCAAATTTAAAGGTAATGCAGTCGACGATTTTTCTACTGTATATGCTTGTTTTAAATTTTCACTTTCCGCTTGTATTTTAATGGTTGGCAACTGAGCAGTGCTTTCTGTACTTGACTCAGCGTAAGCAAATGATGGTAAAAGTACAGCCATAGCCAAAACCAGTGGATGTGTTTTAAATACTTGTCTCAATGAATGTTTATGCATGCCGATAGATCCTTATCGCAAGGTCAAAAGATTTGAAAGCCACCACACCTCGCTCCCCCACAAGAAAAATTCTAAAAAGCAGGATGTACAGATTTCAAAGGAGATTGAACAAAAAATACATTGCAAATGATAATTATTTTTATTATCAATTCAAGTTAATAGCATTAAAAATAATTTATTGTTTTTTAATTATTAAAATTTAATTTCACTAATGTTAAAAATTATACTTATGATTTTTATTGTTTTTTATTTTCAAATTTTACAATAGCAAATTCCAATAAGCAAATTAATGTACTTCAAACTCAGCATCAACAGGATCAAAACGCCATGTCCGAATTATTCGCAATTCAGAAATGTCTTTCATATTGCTATCAAAATGCCCAAACGGTGCACCACGGCGAACAGAAGCTTTAGCAGCTTCATCTAAAATAGAATGACCAGAACTTTCAATTAAGCGAATCGCTCGAATTCCACCCTGCGCATTTAGAATCACCATTAAACGAACTTCACCAGAGAGTCGTTGCTGCTTCGCCTCATCTGGATAATAACGGTTACCATATAACTCTACTTTTTGGCGGAATTTATCAAGATAAGCGGCAGAAGCATCTTGTTTAGCCTGAATGCCATCCACTGTCTTAATGCGTTGCTTACGGCTAAAATTTTGCTGACGTTGTAAATACTGCGCTTCTAAACTTGCGACCATCGCAGCTTTTGCTTGAAACTGGCTTTGTAAATCATCCAAAGCTTTTTTACGTTCAGTTTCTTCTGACTGTTTTTGCCAGCTGAGCACAGTCATTAAAACTTTTTCTTCAAATTTTAATTCACGCTTCTGCTGTATCTTTTCCAAACTTTCTAGTTCAGTCTCACCTGTAGTCGCATCGGCTTGCATTGGTGAAGGCATATCACTCGACATCCGATGTGCTTCACGGAAATCACCCGAACCTTTTTGATCGGCTTGTGCAAGAAAATCAGCATCTTTCACTTTGTCTTGACTTGTACGGACGGTGACTGCAATTTCTTTGGTCGAGGTATCAGACGGCGATGGCATACCAAACTGAATCGCCAGCACAGCTCCATGCAGCAGCATTGCAACCGTAACAGCTCCGACAAAGATTGGATCTTGCCACCAATGAGGAGATAGTTCAGAACGAAAATTTATTTTATTCCACATGCGATTTAAGCGACAAAAATGTCCCTTCCCCAACGGTGGCAACCGTATAAAAACCAAACCAATATTCAAAAAATTACAAAAATGTGATCCACTTATATTTACAGTGTGTCCATACCATCATTTTATGAAAATGTAGCAATTAATTTTGCTACACTGCAAGTCAGAAATTTATTTTTATTTTTAGTGAATACAAAGATCGTGACGCCGTTATCTAAAACACTTCGCTTTCTGGAACAACTTTTATGCAAACGCTAATTTCATCTGTTGTTAAACGTCTACGAAAAGTTTACCTAAAAGCAGAAGAATTCATCGAAGAAGAAAGAGAATTTTCGCTTTCACAAGTTTTTGTGAACGCAACGATGGAACGCTATGTCGTTGAGAAAGTTGAGATCATCAAAGATCTACATGCTGACCTTTATGATGGCTGGTTACGCCTTTACGCTACAATTGATGTAAAAGGTTTACACACCACTTTATCTGTTGATTTAAAACTTCTTCAGATGGAAATGAACAAAGATGTGCAATTGATGGTCTTTGAACAAATCAGCAACACCCAAGTCATCGAAGCTGAATTCAAAAACATTTTTCAAAAATGGGGTTTTTATATTGCGATTTGGTATTTTCAAAAGTTTAAAGATGAAGACCCTTTAGGCAAAATTCTAGAACATTTTGAAGTTGTCACAGTAAAAGATGAATTGCTCTATCTTGATCTCAATCGCTGGTTTAGCAAGAAACCAAGCATTATTGAGACTTTAAGCAAAGTTCATGTTAATCGTGCCCGAGTTCGCCCTGCTGAATTAATCGTTTGGGGGAATGTCAACCTTGCGGCTATTTTATCACCCTCAAATCACGAGTATGACGATGATGAACTAGATGACACCGTTGTCACCCCAATTCAGCAAAAAGATCCCAAAAAATAATTTTCCAAGTTTTGAGTGGCTTTTAAGTTTCCAATTCATGCCACTCAACTCATCATCTTCATGATTTATACGAAAAATTAACAAGCGCTTAGTAAAAAACCTGATCTTTTCTTCATAATCTACAGGCATAATAACTAATAATCGTAATGATAAATGAATGATTTATTTGAATGGTCGTTCAAAGGATATAGTGTTATGACAAAGAATTTATCAAAAGCTCTAGGTATTACTACAGCGACTTCTGCTGTAATTTTATGTGCAAGTTTATCTAGTCATGCATTTGCAATGGCGCCGTTCCAAGCGAGCTACCAATTTAGCTATAATAATAAAAACCTAGGTTCAGCGACACGTACGCTTTCTCAGCAAGGAAATAATTGGACATACAAGTTTGCTGCAAAAGCAGGGGGTATTGCCTCGGCAACAGAAACCAGCCAATTTAATTTTGCTAATAACAAAATTACTTCGCAGAAATTTACACGTAGTAGCAAAATCTTAATTCACAACAACACGATGAATATCAACTTCAATCCAAGCAATAAAACGATTAGTACGCAAAAAGATGATCAGAAACGTTCATTTGCTTGGCAAGCTGGTGTTTTGGATGAGCTTAATGCAGAGCTACAAGTTCGTGAAGATTTGAAAAATGGAAATACGCTGCAAACCCGCTATTTTATTGCGGATGCGAAAGCAGTAGACGAGCGTCGTTTTGTCAAACAAGGCACTGAGAACGTTAAAACTAGTTATGGGACATTTAGCACTATTAAAGTTGTTCTTTTACACGACAAACCTGAGCGTAATACAATTTTCTGGTTAGCGCCAAAACTTGATTATTTACCCGTCAAAGTGACACATAATGATGGTAAATCTTCATATGGTTTATTATTGACTGGCTATTCAGGCAAAACAAACTAAGCATCTGGTCAATTTTGGCTTGCAATTTTTCGGATGCTTTTTAAAATATGCCTTTGCTTAAACAAGCATCCGATTAGAGGATTCTCCCGTGTACGCTTTAGAACAGAAAATCTTAAATGAAGGTATCGTTCTATCAGATCAGGTTTTGAAAGTTGATGCTTTCCTAAACCACCAAATTGACCCTGTATTAATGCAACAGATCGGCAAAGAATTTGCTGCTCGCTTTAAGGATGCAGGGATCACTAAAATTATTACAATTGAAGCTTCAGGCATCGCTCCAGCAATTATGGCTGGTTTAGAGCTTGGTGTTCCTGTAATTTTTGCTCGTAAATATCAGTCATTGACACTGAAAGATGATCTTTACCGTTCTAAAGTGTTCTCGTTTACTAAACAAACTGAAAGTACGATTGCAATTTCTAACAAGCATATCAACTCAAGCGACAAAGCACTTGTGATTGATGACTTCTTAGCAAATGGTCAAGCTGCTTTAGGCTTAATTGACTTGATTCATCAAGCTCAAGCTGAAGTGGTTGGTGTTGGTATTGTGATTGAAAAATCGTTCCAACCAGGTCGCGATGTATTACTTGAAAAAGGTTACCGCGTTGAATCTTTAGCACGTGTTAAATCTTTAACTGATGGTAAAGTAACATTTGTGACTGAATAAAAATCTGAGTTTAGTCTCAAAAAGCGGATGATCATTTCATCCGCTTTTTTATGGAAAATTAACAACAATCCCAATTATATAAAACCTTAGAAAAGTCTCGCTTCTTTAAATCCTCTGGATGAATAAAGAAATTTCCTACTCCCGAATCGCCCCACATAATCTCATTCTTAGCATCATCCGTATCCAGCTGGAATAACAATACATAATCTCGAATAGCTTTGTTATAACCGCGTGGATCACTCTGCGTAAAATAAGGATACCCCCCTAAACGATGGCCTGTTGAAGCTAAATTTTCACTGTAAGCTTCATAAAACTCATCTGATCCATCCCCAATATTAAATCCTTCATCTTCGGTGCTGATGGGTTGCATCGTTAAGCTGAATTCTATTGCATATTGCCCCGTGAATGGCAGCAAATACTCCTCATCATCCAATTGAATATCAGAAAAATCCTGTTTTAACGGTTTCATATCTTCAATCACCTGATCAAAATATAAAACCCTAAAACCAGATTGCTGTTGCTGGTCATCAAAGTTCATCCCATACAAATCATCAGTCGCAATATAAAACTGTAAAATGCCCTGACTTGGGAAATCAGGTAAATTCGGAATTTCAGTAAAATTAAACTGTGCCAATAACACCAGTGGATTGCCATTCGAGTCAATAGGATAAGCCATATCTAATGGTAAGTAGGGTTGCCCTCCTACTTTGCTTTGCCACAATGAAAGCCGGTCACAACTTTTTAAATTCATTTGTACTGTGGGTTTTAAAGTCGCCTCAATTTTTTCTTTATAAGGCTTCAATACTTCAGGCAACGCTTCAAAGGCAAAATTCATGTTATCTATTTCCCATCTCATTATTTATAGAATGCAATATAAAACAATGGACTAAACTTAAAAAGAAGTGGAGCGAACCAAACGACAATTACTGTCGCAAACACATTCGTTCATTATCCTTCCAATCACTGACCTTCGTCCTCTAAATAAGTTATATAAATTCTGCTAGAATCAACTCGACCAAACGTAATGATAGGCATGACGATGCAAACCTACCTGAACCTTTTACAACATATCCTAGACAACGGCGGCGACAAAGGCGACCGTACTGGTACAGGAACACGTTCAGTATTTGGTCATCAAATGCGTTTTGATTTATCTAACGGCTTCCCACTACTTACCACAAAAAAAGTACATTTCCGCTCAATCGTCATTGAGCTACTTTGGTTTCTTAAAGGTGATACCAATGTTCAATACTTAAAAGACAATAAAGTGACGATTTGGGATGAATGGTCTACAGCAGAACAAACTGCTCGCTTTGGTCGCCCTGAAGGCGAACTTGGACCTGTGTATGGCCATCAATGGCGTAATTTTGGCGCGACACAAAATGAAGACGGCAGCTATCAACAAAATGGCTTCGATCAAATCAAATGGCTTGTCAATGAAATCAAGACCAATCCCAATTCACGTCGTCTAATCGTTTCTGGTTGGAACCCAAATGAAGCAGGTAAAGTGGCATTACCGCCTTGCCATACGTTGTTCCAATTCTTCGTACAAGACAATAAACTCTCATGCCAATTGTATCAACGCAGTGCTGATGTATTCCTAGGTGTTCCATTTAATATTGCGAGTTATGCCCTACTTACACATATGATTGCGCAAGTATGTGGTTTGGGTGTTGGTGACTTTGTCTGGACAGGTGGCGATACACATTTATATGCCAACCATTTTGAACAAGCAAAATTGCAATTGTCACGTGAACCATTGCCGCTATGTCAGTTAAAGCTAAATCCTGAGATCACTGATATTTTCGACTTTAAATTTGAAGATATTGAAATCGTAGGATATGAATCACACCCAGCGATCAAAGCACCTGTTGCAGTTTAAGTAGATTAGAGAGAAAACATATGACATGGCAAGGCACTGAAGTTGTTCACGTAGTTGCGATGGATAAAAATCGCTGTATCGGCAAGGGAAATGCATTGCCGTGGCATATCTCTGATGACTTAAAACACTTCAAAGCCATTACCCAAGGTGGCGTAGTAATCATGGGTCGTAAAACTCTCGAATCAATGGGACGTGCTCTGCCGAATCGCGTGAATTGGGTAATTACTCGTGACACCGAATGGCAGTTTGATGGTGCTAAAGTTGCACATACAATCGAAGATGCAATGAATGGTGCACTTACAGATGCACAACACGCAGAGAAAGCGTCATTATTTATCATTGGTGGTGGAGAGATTTTCACGCAAACCCTTGCGATTGCAGATCGACTTGAATTAACGTATGTTGATCTAGATGTACAAGGCGATGCACATTACCCACAAATCTCTGAGGATTTCAAGAAAGTAAACTCAGAACAGCAGATTGATGAAAAATCGAATATAAGCTTTGAGTTTGCGACCTACCAAAAATAAAAATGGATCGCGCATCATCATGCATAACATTGGATCACGAGAGTTTTTTATTGCTTTAGGTATCGGGCTTTTACATAGTCTATTTACCTTGTTCGTGGTCCTTTCAAGCTTTTGGCTATGTCTTGCTCTATGGATTCAACAACCACTTGGTTCTCTTCTCAGCCGTGTTGCTATTATTCTCTGGAGCTTATTTGCACTCAGCCTGATTGGTGTTTACGTCAGTGGACACCTGATTAGCCGGCGTACAGATATCATTATTTATTGCTGTGCTTTTGCTCTTGCGTTGATTTGGTATTTTTCTTTAGATGCAAGACAAGATCGAGACTGGGATCCAGAAGTTGCAGAACAGCTCAGTTATGAAAAGCATGGCGATACAGTCATACTTCATAATGTTCGCAATTTTAACTGGCATGCTGATGGCAGCTATGACATTCACTGGGAAGATCGTACTGTTGATTTAAATAAAATCACAGGGGTGAATGTAATTACCTCCTACTGGATGGGACCACAAATTGCACACACGTTGGTCAGTTTTGATTTTTCGGATCAAAAACCATTAGTATTTTCTATTGAGATACGCAAAGAAAAAGGTGAAGCGTTTTCAGCAATCGGTGGCTTTTTCCGAAAGTATGAACTGAGCTTAGTTGCATCGGACGAAAAAGATATCGTCTATACACGTAGCAATATTCGACATGAACAAGTCTATTTATTTCCAATAAAAATGCCTGCAACAGAACGCAAAGCATTATTTATTGAGTATTTACACCAAGCCGATGAGTTACGAGCAGAAGCGAAATGGTACAACACCCTAACCAGTAACTGTACAACGCTTGTTTTCGACATGGTACAAGCCATTAATCCTCAACGTCTACCAAAAGACTATCGCCTCCTTGCTTCGGGTTATTTACCTAATTATCTATATGACCTTCAGGCACTTAATCAAAGTGTGAGTATGAAAGAATGGTATCGCTTAGCGCATATCAATCCCCGTGCAGAAAAATATGATCAGCAGTCCAATCAAAGTAGTAAATATTTTTCAAAAACGATTCGTGTTGGATTGCCAAAAACTGAGTGACTTTTCAACTAATTTTATTAAAATCATCTTAAATTTTACAAAAGGATACTGAAAGCTCTACTCGTGTTCATGCTTTTTTATTTAAATAATAATCATAGAAACACAACAATTTGGATTTTAGATCTTATGTTAAAAACATTATTAACATCTTGTACTTTAGCGGTTGCAGTTGTCATGACAGGTTGTGCGACAACCGATTCCCTTCAGACCTCACCACAAGCGTCTCAAAAAGAAAGTATTGATCTGTACAATCGTACTTGGATTGCAACACAGATTAATGGCGTTGAAGTAAAAAGTAATGATCTTTCAGGTAAACGACCTGCTATTCAATTTGATGCAAAAGAAAAACGTTTCTTTGGTGCAGATGGTTGTAACCAAATCCGTGGTAGCTTTGAAAGCCAAGGCTCTATCTTACGTCTAGGGCCAATTGCATCAACCATGATGGCATGTATCGGTAATGATAACAGTACGCTTTCTCGCCAGTATGCAAATGCTTTAGCAAGTACGACAAATTATGAGCTTAAAGGTCATGAACTGAAATTCCTTGATGCTTCAGGTCGTGTTTTAGTCACTTTTGTGACAGTCATTCAACCTTTGCCTTAATTTCTTAACCAAAGTAAAAGCTCGTTTCAAACACGGGCTTTTACTTTGTTAGGACTTCGTTTACTTTATTAGTATTCTTAAAATTAAAAATTGGGGAGTTTTATGCAACAAGCATTATTTGGTGGTGGTTGTTTTTGGTGTGTAGAGGCTGTATTTCTACAACTTAAAGGCGTTGAAAAAGTCGTAAGCGGTTATGCTGGTGGCATTAATCAAAACCCGACCTATGAACAAGTTTGCCAAGGTACCACTCAACATGCTGAGGTTGTCTTAATTGATTTTGATGAGCAGCAGATTAGTTACACTCAACTGTTGAATGTATTTTTTACAACACATGATCCAACAACACTAAACCGCCAAGGCAATGATATTGGTACCCAATATCGATCAGTTGTTTATTACTTCAATGAAGAACAAAAGCAACAAGCTGAGCAAATCATTCACAGCTTAGAAGATGAAGGGCTCAATATCGTAACGGAACTTAGCCCTGTACCAACCTTCTACCCTGCTGAAGAATATCACCAAAACTTTTATGCGCGGAATCCTTCACAAGGTTACTGTAACTTCAGCATTCCACCAAAGCTTTCAAAATTGCGCTCTAAATACCTTGATCTACTCAAAGCAGATTAAGCATAAAAAAAGCAACTCGCATCGAGTTGCTTTTCCTTTGTATTTCTTAATGTTAGTTTTCACTAACAAAAGCAATATCACTTAAACCAGCTTCACTGGCGCGAGACATCACTTGTGCAACCGTATCATATTTTGATTCTTTATCTGCACGTAATTGCACAGTCGGCTTATTCTCTGCTTGACCCGCTTCTTGAAAACGCTTTTCTAGCTCTTCTAAGCTAATAATCTTCGCATCCCAAGCAACCTCACCATTTTGATTAATACTAATCGTAATCGCTTTTGGTGGTGGATCAACAATTTCAGCAGTGGTTTTTGGCAAACTTAATGGAATTGATGGGTTAGCAACCGTTGCTGTGACTAAAAAGATAATCATCAATACCAACATAATGTCGATCAGAGGAATGAGATTCATCTCATTCATGCCACTGTCGTGGTCTTCACCCAATTGAAAGCCCATTTTAAGCTTGACCTCCAACTAAACTTTGTTGAGTTGCTTTAGTTTCTGTCTTTGCCGTTGTTTCTTGCTGCAACATAGTATCAATTAACAAGCTATGTGCTTGGTCTTGCAAGTCATGTGCTAAACCACGATTGAAACGTACACAAATGTTGTAAGCCAATACTGCTGGAATCGCAACAGACAAACCTAAACCCGTCATGATCAATGCTTCACCAACAGGTGTTGCAACTTGAGCTAAACCTGCCTGACCACTCGTACCTACAGCAACAAGTGCATGGAAAATACCCCAAACTGTACCAAACAA
>NZ_DJLC01000161.1:12502-12718 GCF_002434875.1 Acinetobacter sp. UBA6526
ACCCCAAACTGTACCAAACAACCCGACAAATGGTGCAAGCGAGGCAATTGTTCCAAGAACCGAAACACCTTTTTCTGCTTGAGATTTTTCAGCAGAGATTTGACGAAGAAGTGCTTGTTCAGCAACTGCTTTACGCTGCTCAAAAGTCAACGGCTGCAACTTAGCTTTTAATCCAGCCAAAGTTTGAGCAAGTTGAGCATAAGCCTGTTGTTTTAA
>NZ_DJLC01000138.1:0-4075 GCF_002434875.1 Acinetobacter sp. UBA6526
AAGAGTACAGGTTGAACATCCTGTCACTGAGATGATTACGGGATTGGATTTGGTAGAATGGCAACTCCGTGTTGCCAATGGTGAAACTTTACCACTGCAACAACATGAACTGACTTTAAATGGACATGCCATCGAAGTCCGTTTATATGCAGAAGATCCGCGTCAGGACTTTTTGCCGCAAACAGGCAAAGTATTACGTTGGCAACCTGCTGGCTCTGATGGAATGCTACCGAATGTTCGTATTGATCATGGTATGTTAGAGGCGGGCGAAATCAGTCCGTTTTATGATCCAATGGTAGCGAAGGTGATTGCTTATGGTAAAACCCGTCAAGATGCGATTCGTTTATTAGCGCGTGCAGTAGATGATTGCGTACTACTTGGTGTAAATAGCAATAAACAATTTTTGGTGAATTTATTACGTCACCCTATTATTGTGGCTGGCGATACCAATACCGCATTTATCCAACAGCATTTTCAGGATGATGTGAGCTTGCATCAACAAGTTCCAAGCATTGAATGTCTGACGATTGCAGCAACATTATTTGTACGACACAAGGCTTTAAAAACAGCATGGCAAACAGGTATTGCAACGCCGTTACCATTAAAGTTGAAATGTGCAGATCAACAATTGTCACTACAAGTCGAGATGGATCAGCAGCAAGTCACCGTGCGCTTATGTGATCAACACTGTACGATTCAGGTTGTAGAAATAACGGATAATCAGATCATCTATAACGTAGATGGTGTGCGCCGTAAATTGAGTTATGTACTTGATCAAAATCAACTCTATTTAGATTCGGCAAACGGTAATTTAGTGATTGAAAATATCACCTATGCCGCGCCTGAAGCGACTGAAGTGGTGGGTGATGGTAAAATCCGTGCACCGATGGATGGAGCAATTGTGAATCTATTGGTTAATGCAGGAGACACGGTTGTTAAGGGGCAAACCTTATTGATTTTGGAAGCCATGAAAATCCAGCAACAAATCAAGTCGGATGTTGACGGCGTGGTAGATGAGTTGATTGGTCAAATTGGACAACAAGTGAAAAAACGACAATTATTATTAAATGTCGTGATTGCATAAAATGTGTAAATTAAGAAGCTAGGTTTTACGCCTAGCTTTTTAATAGCCTTTCAACCGCGACTAATGAGTGTCTGGGATTCCCTTTTAATTCTTGGTTTGCAAATTCAGCTAGTGCTTGCTCATGTGCTAATAAGTATCGAAGAAATTCTTGAGTCGTTGCATCGGCATGTTGATTCATTCTCTCAAAAGTTTGCATAAAAGGTTTTGTACCTTGTTTGAGTAAATGCATAGCAACTTTCCACGGAAGCTTTGCCATCGCGATACCTGATGCTTTCGCTTGCAACTTAATGTGTGGTCGAATTGAGGCAGTGTGACCCTGTTGCGCTAAGAAATCTTCTAACCGTTGAAGTGTTTGAGTTTCCAGTTGTGCCAATGTTTTCCATTTTTGCTGTTGTTCTATAGAACGAGCATGTTGAGCAGCATTCAGAAAAATTAATTCTCCTAAGATTTCTGATTCAAGTGCAATATTTAAGTCATGTTGAAATTTGGGATAATTCATTCCATTGATTTCCAAAAAGAGGTGATCGGTATATCACAAGCTAATTTTTTCAAATATTAGCAGTATAGGAAAAAATGGAATATGGTGAAATAGTCGCCACCCAAGTCGCTGGATGGCGCGAAAGCTAAGGAAACATTTTCAGTCTTAAATTTTCTAATCGTGTTTCATATTGCTGTTGCCATTCAGTGTTTGAAAGCTGAGTTTTTAATGGCTCCATATCTTGTTGTAATTGTTTTAATGCTTGTTGATATTGATCAACTTTTTGCTGCTGTTGACCTTCACGTTGTTCTTTAAGTTGCATATCAACTTGTTCTTGTTTGGTCAAATAACGCTCTTGTAAAGTCTGCTTTAATCGTTCTGTTTCAGCAGGATTACTTGAGTTTTGATTGAGCAAACGTAACGCTTGTTCATATATGCCAATTTTACTTTCCTGTTGAACTGCATCTGGATATTGTTGCTGTAATTCATCAAAGGCTTTAAGACGTTGTTCCGTGCTAAGGCTCGAATTATTTACCAAGTCATTGTAAGCAAATCGGTAATCTGCATATTGACGTTCTTGTCCAAAACCAAGTTTGGCTTCGGCTTGTCCTAAAGTTTGTTCTCTTAGTTTCCAGATCTGATTAAAGCGTTCTTTAGGCGATAAGCTTGTTGAGAGAACTGTACTTTGCATTTGCTGTTCATATTGCGGCATACGCTGTAATAAATTTTCAACTAAATGCGCAAATTTTTGATCAGGATAATTCGCTAAAGCTTTAGCAAGCGCAGCATTGCAATCCTGAACTTTACAGCTTACTTGAAAATCAGTTAAGAACTGAGTGATATTTCCTGGTTGTTGCTGCAACAGATGTAATTGTTTTGATAAAGATTCTTGAAAAAGCTCATCCTGAGTTTTATTTTGCATCGTCTCATTCGTTGAATGTTGTGATGAATCTGTAGAAGCTATTGTGGATTTGGTTTGCTGGATTGCAGCGGAAGAGGCGGTGCTCTTCCAAACTACAATCCCGACCAAGACCACTAAAACAATAATTATTGTCAGTAATAGTCTTTTGTTCATACCGTTTTCCGAAGTTTAAGGACTGTAATTAAATTGTCCCATTACAGGGAAGTGGTCTGATAAATCCCAAGTCATATAAAGTGGGTCAGCAGTCGTACGTAAAATACGAACATCATTGCGTGATTGGATCGGTTGACGATGTGTATTTGACGCAACGATATAATCAAGGTATTCGACAGCTGTACCACCTGAACCTGCTGCACCAGCCAATTTATTGACACGAGGATCAAAAGTTGATGCTGTATAACCTGTGCTTGGAGCTGCGGTTGCATTGAGGTTCATCAACATATTTTGATAGTCTTGAGGCCATAACAATTTATTGACGTTGAAGTCACCACCCATCAAGACCGCGTCAAAACTTGGAACATTTTGCTGATTTACAAGTTGGCGAATTTGCTGGAATTGAACTTGACGTAGCGCACGAGCTTCATCAGTATCAAACGATGCGGTATGTGTTGATGTCACATGGTAAGCCTTACCATTTTTAATGATTTCAGCATATAGTACGCCCTTATCAGCAAAACAGTCCGTTCCAGTGCAATCTGGATAAATAAATTGTGCTGTTTTTACAATAGGGTATCGGCTCACGATAACTAAACCGCTATCAAATAGGTTATAGCCTGAACCTACAGGGATATGTGTTTGATATGGATACTGTTGTGCAAGTTGATTTAACATACCCGTACGAGAAGAGGCAAATGCTTCTTGCATCATAATCACATCATAACCACTTAGATGATTTGGAAGCTCTGCTAAACGCTCACTAATTTTACTCGCAACCATTGGTAAAGCGTAAATGTTATACGTCAATACCTTTAATTCATCTGCACTCGCAGAGACTGGTTCTTGTACAGTATTTTGGTGGATCGTGTAATGGAAATCATCATAACCACCTGTGTATTCAGCCTTTACAGCAGCTTGAGCTGATAAGCCAGCATAGTTGGTATTGATACGATGTACATCACGATCAGAATACCAAGGAGAAGTTGTAGATGCTGTTTGGATGCCATGTTTAATTGAGCTGCCAGACCAAGTGCCAGTCATGGTTTGTTTTAGTGTCACTTGTGAATTACCACTTGTGACTACAGTATCAAAATTATAAGTTTTACCTGACTTTAAACCTGTATAACGGTTCATACGCAGAACACGTTTAGTCTCATAAGGTGCAATTTGAGTGGCTTCTTGAGCCCATTCATTTCCTTGTTCTAAAATATCAGTCCCTGTATGGTTTACTTGTATTGATACAGTTTGTGGTGTGGTATTTGTAACAAAAACATAAGAATCAGCGAGCGCATCTTGCATTGCAAAACCACTCACCATTAACGCTACCCCTGCGCCTAGTTTTAAGCTCTTCAGCTTCATTTTTCTCTCTCCATAGTGCATAAAGTCTATGAACAAAGAACAATCAAAGTTATAAAATATTCATTATTGAAAAAAT
>NZ_DJLC01000043.1:0-8528 GCF_002434875.1 Acinetobacter sp. UBA6526
GGCGGTATTGATGGTCTTTTACATATCACAGATATGGCTTGGAAGCGTATCAAGCACCCTTCAGAAGTGGTTGAAGTTGGTCAAGAAGTTACTGTTAAAGTACTTAAGTTTGACCGTGAGCGTAACCGCGTATCTTTAGGTCTTAAGCAATTAGGCGAAGATCCATGGTTAGCGATCATGAGCCGTTATCCTAAAGGTTCTATCGTTAAAGCACGCGTAACTAACTTAACTGACTACGGTTGCTTTGCTGAAATCGCTGAAGGCGTTGAAGGTTTAGTACACGTTTCAGAAATGGACCACACAAACAAAAACATCCACCCATCTAAAGTAGTTCAGATTGGTGACGAAGTTGATGTTATGGTTCTTGAAGTTGACGAAGAACGTCGTCGTATTTCTTTAGGTATCAAACAAACTCGTGCTAACCCATGGGAAGAGTTTGCTAAGTCTAATGAAAAAGGCGAAAAAGTTTCTGGTACGATCAAGTCAATCACTGACTTCGGTATCTTCATCGGTTTATCTGGTGGTATCGACGGTTTAGTACATTTATCTGATATTTCTTGGAACGAACAAGGCGAAGAAGCTATCCGTCGTTACAAGAAAGGTGACACAGTTGAAGCAGTTATCTTATCTGTAGACGCTGAAGGTAACCGTATCAGCCTTGGTATCAAGCAATTAAACAGCGACCCATTCAATGACTTCTTAGCTGCGAATGAACGTGGTGCTTTAGTTAAAGGTACTGTAACTGCTGTTGACGCTAAAGGCGCTACAGTTAAGTTAGCTGATGACATCGAAGCAACTCTTAAAGCATCTGAAATCAACCGTGATCGCGTTGAAGATGCGACTAAATTCTTAGAAGTTGGTCAAGAAGTTGAAGCGAAGATCATTAACGTTGATCGTAAATCACGCTCTATCAACTTGTCTATCAAAGCGAAAGACGAAGCAGAAGAGAAAGAAGCTGTGAACAACGCTCGTCAAGCTGCTGCTACTCAAGCTGCAGAAAGCAATGGTCCTAAGACTATTGGTGACTTAATTAAAGCTCAAATGAAGTAATTTGTTAAAAGGTACGTTTCTTGTAACAGAGACGTACTTTTTTATACAAAAATACTGTAAACGGTAGCGTAGTATTGATGTACTGCGCTACCGTTTTGTATTTAAACAGGTTATTATTAAAAACATTGAGAAGTAGCGATAATTAAAGAGGTCATCAATGACTACTGAAGCACTTAATAAATCTGATTTAATTGAACGGATTGCACTTAAAAACCCACACTTAGCTGAGCCTTTGGTTGAAGATGCAGTTAAGATCATGATTGATCAGATGATCGAAGCACTTTCGAGTGGTGATCGTATTGAAATTCGTGGTTTTGGAAGCTTTGCTTTACATCACCGTGAACCACGTTTAGGTCGTAATCCTAAGACAGGTAGAGCTGTTGATGTTGCGGCAAAAGCAGTTCCTCATTTCAAACCTGGTAAAGCACTTCGCGATGCGGTAAACGAATCAGCTAAATAAAAAAGAGAGGTGCAGCTTATGCGCTATGTATTAATTGCATTACTCGTTGCTATTTTTGGCTATGCTTTAGCCTTGGTTCTTCAGAATCCAGCGGAATTACAAGTAGATCTATTATTTACTCAAGTTCCTGCAATGCGTTTGGGTTTATTACTTTTGTTAACCCTAGCATTAGGAATTGTTGTTGGTTTATTGTTGGGTGTTCAGGTTTTCCGAGTGTTCCAAACAAGTTGGGAAATCAAGCGTTTACGTAAAGATATTGATCACCTTAGAAAAGAGCAGATTCAACTTGCACAACAGGCTGCTGCTGAAGCTGCTTCAAGTGTAAGGCATGAGAAAACTGTTCTAGATATTAATCCTGAAGGTCAATCTCGCACTCCACTGTAATTAAAGAATTCTAAGATTATTTATAATCTAAAAAATAGCTCTTTGTGTTAATCAAGGAGCTATTTTTTTACTAAGAAAAACCTAAATATCTTAAAGTTGCTGTTACTACGATTGCCACTAGAATGACAACAATCAAAGAGTATCTTTTCCAAGCAAATAAAATTGCAACCGAAACGCCAATTATTTTGCTTATTCCACTAAATTCATTTTCTGTAAAAATTGTATTGAATACAGCTAGTGTAAATAAAAGAACGCAAGCTGAATCTGAAAGCATTTGTCGATGATGCTCTTTAAAAGCAATTCGATTTGCAAGGTAAATGCCAGAATATCGAATGAGATAAGTTCCGATTGATAAGATCGTAATTCCAGCAATTATATAAACAGTGTCGTATTTCATTTTGATTTTCTTCCTAAGAGTAAACCAAACATAGAAATTAAGACTGGTAAGCCTGTAGGTAAAAAGGGAATAGAGGCTAATGATAAACCACTTCCTAAGAACACCCTGTTTCGAGTCGTTTTATTTTTCAAAAGTGGGAGTATCAATGCAAAGAGAATGGCAGGAAATGCCGCATCAATTCCGAAGGCATAAATATTTGGAATATTCTGACTCAATAAATAACCAATAGTGACACCTACTGGCCAAAGAACAGCTATACCTATTCCACACATCCAATACGCTGATTTTTTTATAGCTGGTTGTTGTTGGCTCAATCCAAACATGACACTTTCATCATTCATGATGTGACATGCAATAAAACGAAAAGCATTTTTTTCTATAAAGTCAGCAACAGATAATCCAAATGGTAAGTGACGTAAATTAATGAGAATCCCTGTAAACGCAGCAAAAATGGGATTTGTACCCGTTGCAATCATACCAATAAAAGTAAATTCAGCAGCACCAGCGAGAACTGTCAAAGAAAGCGCAAGCGGAATCCAAAGCGGAATATTAAAACTAGCAGCAACAGCGCCTAATGAAATCCCAACGATGCCTGTAGCTACAGAGATCAAAACAATTGCTTTGATTAGGTCATATTGTGTTTTATTAGACATATCTGATTTCTATATCAAACGAACGTACGATATAATAGTTCATTGTTATGCTGTTCGTCAAAACGAACAATCGTTTTTTATGGTGTACTATGTCATTGCCAATTGAAATCGTTGCAAAAGGTTTGCAGAGAGAAAGACAAAAAGCTGGATTATCACTAGCAGAAGTCGCTAGACGTGCTGGTATTGCAAAATCGACTTTATCTCAGTTGGAAGCTGCACAAGGAAATCCTAGTTTGGAAACCTTATGGGCATTGTGTGTAGCTTTGGACATTCCATTTGCTAAATTAATGGAAAGCAATATTGCTCAAACTCAAGTCATTCGTTTCGGCGAAGGCCCATCTGTTTCATCAGAAGTAGCACATTATCAAGCAATCTTATTAGCGAACTGTCCAACAGGTGCAAGACGTGATGTTTATATCTTGACAACTCAGCCCGGTGAGCCGCGTTGCAGTAAACCGCATCTGATTGGTAGTGTTGAGCACATTATTATTATGAAAGGTAAAGCGAAAGTCGGTCTGATTTCTGAACCAATGATATTGGAGGAGGGTGATTATATTTGCTATCCTGCGGATCAAGATCATATTTTTGAAGCATTAGAATTAGATACGCGTGCAATATTAATTTCTGAACAAAGATGATTTAGGTTTGATAGAAATGCTTTTTTTCATTAAGCGTGTTTTCATACTTTGTTCATTTTATTATTCACTCTATAATTAAGCCGATTTTTATGTGATGGAACTAGATTCGTGAGTATTATTGTTGCCTTAGACGCAAAAAGCCAATATGACGCCTTAACAATTGTAGAACAGCTTGATCCGTCACTTTGTCGCGTCAAAGTGGGTAAAGAATTATTTACGCATGAAGGACCATCGGTTGTTAAAAATTTACAAGATAAAGGTTTTGAAGTATTCCTTGATTTAAAATTCCATGATATTCCAAATACGACAGCTCAAGCTGTATGTGCTGCTGCGGACTTAGGTGTGTGGATGGTCAATGTACATGCATCTGGCGGTCGTAAAATGATGGAAACTTGTGTAGAGCGTTTAAAAGCAGGTAACTATAAGACTCAACTCATTGCAGTCACAGTTTTAACTTCAATGGGTCGTGAAGATTTACGTGATATTGGTTTAGATATTGAACCAGTCGAACAAGTAAAACGTTTAGCGAAATTAACTCAAGAAAGTGGTTTAGACGGTGTTGTATGCTCAGCACAAGAAGCAAAAATTCTACGTGATATGTTGGGTCAAGAGTTTGCATTGGTTACGCCGGGTATTCGTCCTGAAGGTTCAAATGCAGATGACCAAAAACGCATTGTCACACCTAAACAAGCAATGTTAGATGGTTCTACTCATCTAGTCATTGGTCGACCAATTACTAAGGCTGAGAATCCCACTGAAATGTTGAAATCTATTTTAGCTTCTATCTAACTCATTTGTTTTATAAAAATAGGTGGTATGAATTGCCACCTATTTTTATTTGAATTGCATGGTTTTTTAGTAATTAGAAATTTAAGCTCAAAAATAAACTAATTAATAACGGTGCGAGTAACGATAAAATTAATCCACTCATCATTGCATGGGGTACATAATGCGTACCGCACGATTGTTTTACCATCGCAAGTGTAACGTCCATTGAGGTGGCACCTGCACTCGAAATTGCAGAGCGAGGGAAACGCCAACCTAGGCAATACATCAATAAAATTGCAAAAATTTCTCTAAATAAATCTGTTAATAATGCAATTCCACCTAGCTTAGGTGAGTGCAACTCAGTAAATAAAATTCCAGACATTGAATACCAGCCGTAACCTTGGGCTAATGCCATAACTTCATTTAGATGATACTGCTTAGACAAGAGTAAATAATTAAAGAGTGCTGCAAGGCAAGAGCCAATAAACGCGGCTAAAGGCACTAAGAGAATTCGCCAGCTTAACCAACTACGGTCAAATTGTGTAAATGCGAGTTCGATACCGATGAGAAAAATAAAAATGAGTAATAAATACCAACTGTTGAAGTTAATTTGTATTTCAGACCTATTTATTAATATGCCTAGTAGAATACCAACACCTAGCGCTAGAAAGGCTTTGGCTATATTTTTTAAAGCATTCACAAATAGGTGTAATGAAATCTTGCCTTGTACGCTTTGCCGATCAATCAATTTGTACGTCAATAAACAAACAAAGAATGAACCAATCGAGGTCGTAAAAGCAATCAAGATTGCTGGCGGAAGGATAGTCGTAGGATGATCAATATGATTGAGCGCTTGGGTCAATTCAAATGCCACACTTACTAATAGAATATAAGAAAAATAAGGAAGAATTTTAAATACAAATTGCTTTAGATGTTTAGAAAGATGGGGTGCTATGAAATAGCCTAAGCTAATCGAAATAAATATTTGTAAGATTAAAATAAATGAATGCATAAAAAAAGCAGGTTATTTATAACCTGCTTATTATGAAGAATTATCGATTAAGCTGCATTGTTTTTTGCATTCGCTGTTATGCTTATAAAGTTATAATCAGCAACATTCACTTTGCGAGTTTCTAACCAATATTTCCAAGTATAAGTTGGCCATAAAGAGAAGTTTTTACCATCAGCCGCTTGATACCAACTGCTGCAACCGCCAGCTTGCCAAACTGTTCCTTTCAGTTGTTCTTGTACGCGTTCATTAAACTGATCTTGTACATCATGTTTGATTTCAACAGCTTGTGTGCCAGTTTTATCTACAGTTTGAATGAGTTGTAAGATGTAATTCACTTGTGACTCGATCATGAAGATTACCGAGTTATGACCAAGAATCGTATTAGGCCCTAAGAGTTGGAATAGGTTAGGGAAGTTCTTAGTGCTTACACCATAATAACTTTCTGCACCATCTTTCCATGCTTGCTTAAGCTCGATCCCATTACGACCAACACAGTTGAAGTGCTTTAAGTAAATACGCGGGTCAGTAATAAAGCCTGTACCGTAAATCAAGCAATCAATTTGACGTTCTTGACCATCTTTTGTGATGATTCCGTTTGCAGTCACTTCTTGGATGCCATCAGTTACCAATTCAACATTTTTACGATTAAACGTAGGGAAGTATTTGTTTGAGATCAAAATACGTTTACAACCCATAACAAAGTCTGGGGTTAGTTTTTTCGCCAATTCCTTGTCTTTCACTTGGAAACGGATAAATGCTTCAGCAAGTTTTTGTCCATATTTCATAATTTGTGGTTGTACAATTGGTACAACACGTGATTCATTAGTCCAGTACAGGCGAGTGCGGTGAATTTGACGATAAATATTTGAAGCTTTAAAGAGTGATTTACTCAGTTGTGAATATTTACGTTCGTCACGCGGAATCACCCATGCTGCTGTGCGTTGAAACACATAAAGTTGTTTAACATCTTTCGCAATTTCAGGGATATATTGAATAGCACTGCCGCCTGTACCAATGGATGCAACAGATTTACCTTCTAAACTATAGTCGTGATCCCATTGTGAAGAATGGAATACTTTGCCTTTAAACTTCTCGATTCCTTTTAGATGCGGAACTTGGGGAACGTGTAAAGGCCCAGAGGCAAAGATAACAAATTGAGCTTCAAGTGTTGGTTGATCTTTTAGTTCTAAAGTCCAAATATTGCGAGTTTCGTCAAACTCAGCATGAGTTACTTCATGGTTGAACTTACAATAATCTTTCAGTTTATATTGATTAGTAATATCTTGAATATATTCGAAAATTTCATCTGCTTCTGCGTAGCGCTTTGACCAGTCTGTTTTAGGTGCAAATGAAAGAGAATACATATGTGATTGAACATCACAAGCTGCACCAGGATATTGGTTTTCACGCCATGTACCACCGACATCATTGGTCTTTTCTAAAATCACAAAATCTTTGATTTGACTTTGTAATAGTCGAATTGCCATTGCTAATCCACCAAAACCAGCACCAATAATTGCAACTTTAGTTTTTTGAATCGCATTTTGGGATACTTCACGCATAGCCTACGCCCTATATACAGCTAAATTTTGTGCAATTTTAAAGGTTTTATTGAGATTAAATATGATTGTATAGACGCAAAACTTGATCATTTCGGCAATTCATTTGCTCGTTCATTTGTAGTACAACATTAAAGTTTTGAGAATTGTATTTAGTGAGATGAAAAGATCTATCCTCGGATTGATGTATTTGATTCAAGGCATGCGGCATGTCGGTATTGATGTGGATGCTCGCCTCGCAGATATGGGAATTCAAGCTGATGCTTTAGATCCAAGCTCTATTATTCCAGATGCAATTGAATGGGATATTTTACAGCATATTAGTCAGGATCTTCGTGCTGAACAAGGTCTGTTTATCGGTCAGCATTATGCACTCGCAGGTTATGGGCCTTTTCTCATGTTGTTGGTAACAAGTGAGAATTTACATACTGCTTTGCACAATGGTGTCCGTTTTCAGCGTTTAACTCATCTTTTTGGTTCATTGGATCTCAATATTACTGAGCATCAAATCTATTTAGATTATCAGCCTGTTCAATTGGACACTCACTTAGGTCATTTAAGAGCACAATGCGAAATTTCAGGTACTTATAAGTTTTTGCAAGATATTTTCAAGATGATGGGGCTTGAAACGCCTAAAATTAAAATTGAATTACCATTTCAAAGACCTGCTGATTTATCATTATTATCTGCATATCAAGAATATTATGGACAAGATGTCAAATTCGACTGTAAACAAGCATCGTTTATTCTGAATGATATCGAAATTTTAAAAGTAAAAATTCCTTCTGCTGACGCGATTACTTGTCGTGTTTATGAAGAAAAATGCCTACAAGACTTAGCGAACTTGCAGAAAAGTGAAAAGCAAAAACTTACTGTTGTTGAGTATGTCGAAGATTATTTAGAGCTGCAAAATGGAATCATTCCAACGATGGCAGAAACGGCATGTGCTTTACATATTCCTGAGCGTACATTAAGACATCAATTGCAGCAAATGCAGACCAGCTATAAAGAAATTCGTGAACGTCTGATCAAACAGAAGGCAATAAAATTTATAGAAGACAGTTCTTATTCGATTGAACAAGTGGCAGAATTGCTTGGTTATTCTGAACCAGCAGCGTTTAATCATGCGTTCAAAAGATGGTTTGGACAGAGCCCAAGACAATATAATCGAAATAATTAAATGATTAAAAATGGTACATTATGATGTTTAAACTCTATGATAATTAAGCCTAAAATCTAATGTCTTTGAACTCAATGTTCGATATAATTTTCACTAATTAAAATTGCAATAACACCTTATGTCAAATTCTAAACCAGACTCATATAGCACTGCATTTATCCCAACATCACCTGCAGAGCGTTATGCTCAAGCACTTGATTCAGGACAATTCATGCCAGATGAAGCGCAAGCTGAGGCAGTGCAAGAGTTAGATCGAGTATGGAAAGAGTTACTCACTCGCTATAAAGCATCAAAGAAGGCATTTCGACGTTTCCGTCGTCAGACCTATCCAAAAGGTGTTTATATGTGGGGTGGTGTAGGTCGTGGGAAAACATGGCTAATGGATCAGTTCTATGATGCTGTTCCATTTCGTCGTAAAACACGTATG
>NZ_DJLC01000240.1:0-23689 GCF_002434875.1 Acinetobacter sp. UBA6526
ATGGGCAAGTATGGGGCAAGAAGAAGAGCAAAAATTACGTGAAAAAGCTTTTGCTGATTTCCAAGTGAACGAAAAGCTCATGGACTTAGCTCACCCTGACTGTTTATTCATGCACTGCTTACCTGCACACCGCGGTGAAGAAATTTCAGAAAATATGCTAGATCACAAAAATGCAGTGGTTTGGGATGAAGCTGAAAACCGCCTTCATGCACAAAAAGCACTGGTGGAATTTTTGCTAAATGAAAATCTAAAAAAAGACTGATTTGTGCATTAAAAAACAGCATCTTCTGATGCTGTTTTTATTTATAAAATCTAAATTGAACACTTAAATAAAAAGACTTATAGTAGCAACAGCTTTTACAATAAATTTCTCATAATATGAGAACTGCAACCCACTATGGTACAGCGGACGTTATGACTTCACTTGAACAAGCACTTTCTCAAATACCTAACTTTTCTCTAGTTCACGAGCATCTATTTACCTCAGCTCAACCCACCGCTGAGCAGCTTCAACAGATTAAGGAATATGGTTGCAGCACAATTATTAACCTTGCAACCAGCAAGTCTGAAAACCATTTATCCAAACAGGATCAAATTTGTTTAGATTTGGGTCTAAATTACATTCACATTCCGATTGACTGGGATGTGCCATGTTCTGAGCAATGTTTATTGGTCTTAGACCTAATTGACCATCTTGTACAAAATGAAATCGTTTGGTTGCATTGTGCCAAAAATATGCGTGTAAGCAGCCTAATGTATTTATATCGCCAATTTTATATGAATTTAGATATGCCAGCCGCACAAGAGCTATTGCATCAGATTTGGGAACCAAATGAAACTTGGACGGGTTTAATTCATAGCATTACTTTACAACTGCAAGGTCGTAAAGCAACACAAGAATTACAACAATCATTGATCAACAGTAATCATTTCGCTTGATGTGAAACCAATACAGTCGCGGTTGCCAATATCCCTTCTTGGCGACCTGTAAAACCCAACTTCTCTGTTGTTGTGGCCTTAATGCTAATTTGAGTGATATCAACATCAAGTACATCAGCAATACTTTGGCGCATTTCTAAATTATGTTTAGCCAATTTGGGACGTTCACACGCAACTGTGATATCTGCATTATTTAAATGATAACCACGATCCAAAATCAACTGATAAACATGTTTGAGTAAAACACGGCTATCAGCACCTTTAAATTCAGGGTCTGTATCAGGAAAATGTTGCCCAATATCTCCCAACGCTAAAGTCCCCAACAATGCGTCACATAGCGCATGTAATACGACATCACCATCTGAATGTGCCTTTAGACCATGCGTATGTGGGATTTTTACACCAGCTAAGGTAACAAAATTACCTTCTTCAAACGCATGCACATCAATCCCTTGACCAATACGAATATGAGCAACCATATGATTTTCCTTTTACAATATACTGAACTAATCTTGTATTCAGGCTTTCTATTTCGCTATAGTACATTGAGCAAATTAGACTGAAAGTATAAGTGATTATGCTGTTTAACACTGTAAGAAATCAATTAAAGAAATCTGGTTACATCCTGACATTGAGTTGTTTTTGCTCAACATTTGCGTTTGCAGCTTCGATCGAATGTTCAAATCACAATATTGAACTAGGTAAAATATGCTCTAAAAAATATGAAGAGCAGCGCACACAGTTAAATACCAAGTTCCTAACCGCTTATTTAGTGACAGATGCTCCTTTACAGCTATTGCATGACACACAAACACTTTGGCTAAACCAAATAAGGCAGTGCAAAACCAAATCATGTTTTCAACAGCAATTTGATGCACGTATTGATGATTTGAATTTTTTCACATCAATGAACCAAACATTGACACAGCATTATTTAAAATATGAACATGGCAAAATTGCAAAACAACCTGTGCATTTAAAAGTTCATCAATTAGATAAAGACAAATTAAAAATTGAAGGTTTGGCTTATCGCAACCCGAATAATCGAATCGAAACTCAGACAATTTCACTTTTGTCATACAGCACACCAAGTGAAAAAAATGAAATTATCGACAATGAAAAAAAATGCCAGTATCAATTTGACTATCAAAAAGCATTGTTGGTTGTGAAAACAAAACAAAAAGGTTGTGAACGTTTCACAGGTATTTACCGTCCATACGATTAACCTTTTATAGAAAAATAAAGCCGATGTTTTCACATCGGCTTTTTATATTTAACTTGGGAATTTTTGCGCAATCTCTTGGCTAATGATTACTGCAGTTGCAGCAGATAATGTCCAACCAAGATGACCATGACCTGTATTATAGAAAACTCTCGATTGTTTACCTTGCTTAACAACTGGCAGCATATTCGGCATCATTGGGCGTAAACCTGCCCAAGGAACTGAATGCTCTGTTGAAATATCAAAATTTTGATTTACCCAATTAATCAAAGGCTGAATTCGGTCTGCGCGTATATCACGGTTATAACCATTGAATTCTGCCGTTCCTGCAACACGGAAACGATCAGCGCCAAGACGAGACGTTACGATCTTTGCACTTTCATCCAATAAACTCACCCAAGGCGCATTTTGCACACTACGTTCATCTTTCAACTGGACTGTAATTGAGTAGCCTTTTACAGGGTAAACATTGACACTATCACCAAGTAAGTCAGCAAGCTGATAACTGCCTACGCCACCACAAACTAAAATAACATCTGCCTCAATTTGAGTCAGTTGATTAGTATCTGGATCAACATTTTCCGAACTGTTTTTACAATCAACAACTACTTTATCTTGTAGAAACTTCACATCAACAACATCTAAACCAAAACGATATTTGACACCATATTGTTCCGTTTTTTCAGCAAGTCCAACAGAATATTTATGAATATCGCCCGTAGCATCACCTGCCGTATAGTAACCACCGTAATAATTACCCGTTAGATTAGGCTCAATCGCTTTCATTTCTTCAGGCGTAATCGCATTTCGCTCTAGTTTCCCTTCAACTAAAACATCATTTACTCTTTTAGCGATTTCAAAATCTTCTTTGGTATGGTACATGTGCAAAATGCCACGTTTTTCCAAATCAAAGGAAATATTTTCTTTCTCAGCAATTTCAAAAAGACGTTGTCTAGCTAACAGAGCTAAACGAACTGTTTCGATTGTATTAACTTTATAATCTTTAATATGAGTCAAGAACTCAACCAACCAACGGTATTTGTGCACACTAAACGATGGGTTGAGCAATAATGGTGCATCTTTCTTACTCATCCACTTAATACCTTTCAGTACCGTAGATTTCTGGTTCCAAACTTCAGCATTACATGCTGATAATTGACCACCATTTGCAAAAGAAGTTTCCATTGCAGGGAACAAATGGCGATCAATAACGGTCACCTCATATCCCAATTTAATTAATTCATAAGCAGACGTTACACCTGTAATCCCCGCACCAACTATCACAACATGAGGCATAGCAAACTCCTAGAAATGCATAACATTTCTTAATGCATAGCCCCATCTGTCATGGTACCTGAGAGTTTCGGCAAATGATTACCAATTAATCATCGAGCCATCCCCTTCGGTGAGTGTTACACGTAGAAGACCTTAGTTTATGAATAAATTCCTACGTATAGCGCACTACTCTCCAGATTGTATTTCTATTATTACAGTCCTTTTGCCTGAGAGTTTCCGGGGTCGTTGCTCCTTCGGCGAGTTCTTTGCAGAACCTCTCTCCCGCAATAATATTTATATCCATATAAGCAATATATATGCCGTCTCAACATTCCAACACTAAAATCTTGTAATTGTTTGTAGGTCAAGACTTGCTCTATCTTATCAGTGAAACAATAAAAAAGCAGGTTAAATAACCTGCTTTTTCAAATTAAAATTTACATTGTAAAATTTGATCTGATAGTTGACCTTTCCAAATATCACGTAATGTCGGTAAATAGAATTTTTCACCAATCATAACTAGTTCTGCATCAATAAGCGCATGAATCTCATGCATCAAGATATAATCCAAAGCAATCAATGATAATTGCTGATGTTTTTGAGAAATTTGCTTACGTTTGATTTGTGCTTTTTTAACCAAGTCATTCGCAAAGTTCTTATCTTTATAAGCTGTAATTGCGCTCAAACGAAGCTCGATAATCCCCCAACCTTCTAATAGTTTTTTAAATGTTTCAAAGTCTTTTGACGTTGCTTCCCACGTCACATTCTCCAAGTTATTGTCCTCTGGTAAAACAGGTAACAATAAATCCGCAGTACTTGGGAAAATTTTCTTTAAATTCAACAGAAACTTAACAGGATTTTCTTTTGGAAGATCAGCAAACTGGATGTTAGTTTTAGTATCTGTTAAATAGATATTCAGCATAATGAAGCAACAATCAGATAAATCAAAAGCATATTGTACGCAGTTCACTTTATAAAAACTACTCATAAAAAAAATCCCTCTTTAAAAGAAGGATTCTTTGTTCGATGCTGAGGCTTACTTACTATTTGGAGAGACCATATTTTCAGGTTTGACTACCTCATCAAATTGCTCTGCTGTCACCAGTCCAAGTTCAACCGCAACTTGTTTTAATGTCTTATTTTCCTTATAAGCTGTTTTAGCAACTTTGGCCGAGTTTTCATAACCAATTACTGGATTCAGTGCTGTCACCAACATCAATGAGTTATGTAAAAAGTGATCAATTTTCTCTTTATTAGGCTCAATACCTACCGCACAGTGATTATTAAAGCTATTGCACGCGTCACCAAGCAACTGAATGGATTGTAATAAGTTATATGCAATGACAGGCATGAAAACATTAAGTTCAAAATTACCTGATGCACCTGCAACGTTAATCGTTGTGTCATTACCTAAGACTTGAGCAACAACCATTGTCATTGCTTCGCTCTGAGTAGGATTGACCTTACCAGGCATAATACTCGATCCAGGTTCATTCTCAGGAATACGAATTTCTCCAAAGCCACAACGAGGGCCACTCGCCAACCAACGAATATCGTTGGCAATTTTATTTAAACTCGCAGCCAATGTTTTCAACGCGCCTGAAGCAAAGACAGCTGCATCACGCCCCGCTAGTGCCTCAAATTTATTAGGCGCAGTGACAAATGGTAAACCCGTAAGCATTGCAAGTTGCTCTGCTGCTTTCACTGCATAATCAGGATGCGCATTTAACCCCGTACCCACAGCTGTACCACCCAAAGGCAACTCATATAAACCAGCCAATGCTTGATTTAAACGCTTCAATCCATGCTCTAGCTGAGATACGTAGCCGCTAAACTCTTGACCTAGGGTCAAAGGCGTCGCATCTTGTAAATGTGTGCGACCAATTTTAACAATGTCGTCAAACTCTTCAGATTTCCGCTGTAAAGTTTCTTTCAGTTTCTCAACAGCAGGAATGAGTAACTCATTGATTTGCAAACTAGCAGCAACATGGATTGCCGTTGGGAAGGAATCATTGGTTGATTGCGCCCGATTGACGTGATCATTAGGATGTACTGGTTTTTGAGCACCTAATGCTTGACCTAGTTTTTGATTCGCAATATTTGCAATCACTTCATTGCAATTCATATTGCTCTGCGTACCGGAACCTGTTTGCCACACGACCAATGGAAATTGTGAATCCCATTGCCCAGCGATCACTTCTTCAGCGGCACCCACAATATATTGACTCAAATCATCTGGAAGTTGTTTCAGCTCCGCATTAGTTATCGCAGCAGCTTTTTTTACCAAACCCATTGCGCGAATCATTGCGCGCGGTAAACGCTCTTGCCCTATTTTGAAGTTTTGTAAGCTGCGCTGAGTTTGAGCGCCCCACAAAGCTTCATTAGGGACTTCAACTTCACCCATTGTGTCATGTTCAATACGCATTTGCATAAACAACCTCTGCTCTATTTGGTTGAAAATATGTTGGGCTGAAGCAAATAGATGCTTTGGCTAATCAATATCCATTAAAAATTTATTGGAATATTTAACGGATAGTTATTATCCTAATTAAACCACGCATTAATGTAAATAAGAATCATTATCTTAATTACCTTTTAATGTATTCAAATAAAAACGCCACTCATCTTCAATCATCTGACTTAAAGGCCTTTTTGGTGACCAATTTAAAATGCGTTCGGCTTTTTCAATTTTTGCACCTAGTTGAGCCAGTTCCTGATGTTGATAAACTGCAGGTTGCACGCGTACTTCAGTTTGAGTTACTTTTGAAACTTCATCCAAAAGTACCTGTATTGAAGTCATTTGATCATGTGCAATATTGAAGTTTTCCAAACAACCTTGCTGTGTCGTAAACCAATTCAATGTTGCTAATACAGCATCACAAACATCGAGGACGTGTAAAAAACTCCGCTCAACGGTACTATCATCCGTCTCTGCTTGATTTTGTAATTCAATACAATCACGTTGCATGGCTGCAACTTGTAAAGCCAAAGGCACAATATTTTTAGGAAGTTGAGTAACATATTCACCCAATACGCCATGCTCAAATGCGCCGACGATATTGGACAAGCGAAGATTTACAATCTTCCACTCATGATCAACTCTATAGGTATCCGCGATAATATTTTCTACCATTTGTTGCGTACGAACATATGGATTTGGATAGTTATAATTAAATTCAGTTTCTTCAGTCAGTTCAGCATCAGATTTTCCATAAACGGCTAAACTAGACAGATTAATGAGTTGTCTAACTCCCATTCGCTGCATTGCACGAAGTAAACTCATAATACTGCTGACATTGTCATTGTAGTACTCAAGAGGTTTTAAGTTAGACTCTTCTAGTGATTTAAAACTCGCTGTGTGAATCACGGTATCAATTGAATATTGTTCAAAAACTTTATTTAAGGCAGGCGTATTTCTTACATCAAGCTTCGCAAATGGAATATACATTCCAGAAATATATTCTAGACGCTCCAAGGTCTGCAAAGTCGAATTGGCTAAGTTATCAACAATGACGATCTCTTGACCACGGGCCAATAGACTCAAAGCAATATGCGAACCGATAAAGCCTAAACCACCTGTCACCAAAATCATTGTATACTTACCTTCTTTTTAATATATCCATCATCGTTTTGTCTTCGCGACCATAGTGAATGTTCAATGAGTACACTACTGTTAATTACCTCAGCACCTACTTCGATTATGGCTTGGCATGCATTTGGTTTAGCACAAGCACTGCAAAATAAGCATGAGGAATTTCGTGTCTTCTTTTACCAAGACGGTGTTCATGTTGCGAATGATTTACAGTGGTATCCTGATGATCAACGCAACTTAAAACAAGAATGGCAAAAGCTTGGCATTCGACTCCCTGTCTGTGTCAGTGCTGCCCTTGCACGGGGTATCACTGATGCCAGCAATGCACAACGTCATTCACTTCAACACCACAACCTAGCTCAAAGTTTTGAGTTGGTTGGACTTGGAGAGCTTGCTGATGCTGTGCAAAGCTGTTCTCGTTTAATTCAATTTTAATTCAAGTTTTTTAATAGAGTGTTGCTTTAAAAAGGTAAATTGTGTGAAATCTGTACTCGTCATCCTAACGCAGCCCAATTTAACTAGTTTGCAGATCAATGAAAGTTTGTCTGCAACTATGGTTTTAGCAACCTTTGGTATTTCTGTCAAAGTATTATTGAAAGATGCTGCACTAAGTTTATTGGACAATAAATTAGAGTTCGATCAATTGAAATTCGCGTTTAAAATCGCTGCCAATATGGTCGAAAGTTTTGAGTTTTACGACCTGACGCCAATATTGGTTGAAACTAAAAATCAAGCGCTACCAATCGTAAAAAATACTGATCAGGAAATTGAATTTATCAACATTCAACCTGAATTTATTCAATCATTTGACCATGTTTTATATTGGTAAGGTCATTTATGCAAAAGCACACTCTTTTTCTTGTTCAAGCACCCCATGCTAATTTAGATAAAATTTGGAATGAGTTGCCTCTGATGGCTCAAGCCAATGATTCTATTGTTGTAATGGGTGAAGCATTACTTCACATTCCTGAGAATATCTTGGCTACTTTTTCTCATATCTACTGTTTAAGTAACGAACAAAACCTACTCAATGACTCAGTAAAAGATCGAATGAGCATCATCGAATATTCGCAATTTGCAGATTTAGTTTTACAATTCGAGCGTTCTATTTCTTTGAAATAGAGAAATATGAAGTTAATTTAAAATTTACTTAGGCTATTTTATGCGATTAGAATTGGATCAAGATGGTCATTTGGTGGATTACACCATTTGGAATCAAGAAGTTGCACAAGAACTCGCTAAATCTTTGGATTTGAAATTAACAGAATGGCACTTTGAGGTGCTTAATGCTGTTCGTCAATTTTATCAGCAGTATGGTCATTCGCCAGCAACTCGTCCGTTGATCAAGTTTTTAATGAAAACTGTGAGTCCTGAAATCAACAATGCCGTGCTGCAACAAAGATTCAATACAGGTTTAGTCGCTCGTCATTTAAGTCGACTTGCTGGTGTGCCTAAACCTGCAAATTGCTTATAAATATCATATTCAAGCAAATTTCTTTGCACAAGCAACACAAATAATGACTGCAACAGTTATCACAAACATTGCAACACTCACTTGCTCATGTAAAAGGACAGCTGCGATTGCAAGCCCAAAAATCGGTTGAAGCAGCTGCAATTGACCAACCGTTGCAATGCCGCCTTGTGCCAAGCCTTTGTACCAAAAAAAGAAACCAATCAGCATACTAAAAATCGATACATAAGCTAAACCCAATTTTGCCTGTAGCGGAATTAACTCGAAATTGGTGGGTAAATACAAATATGAGAGTAATAACATGATCGGAAGTGTTATTAACAAAGCCCAACAAATCACTTGCCAACCACCTAAATGCTTTGACAACTTCCCTCCTTCTGCATAACCAAAACCGCAAAGTAAAATCGCCACTAACATGAAAAAATCACCATAGTTAAATGACCAACTTTGCGTTTGAAACAACATAAAAGCAAAAACAAGAGAAGCACCGAAAATAGCAAATAACCAAAAGATTAAACTTGGTCTTTCGCCACTACGTATGACACCAAAGATAGCCGTAGCCAATGGCAACAAACCAATAAAAACGATGGTGTGCGCCGCACTCACATACTGTAAAGCAAGTGCGGTAAAGAGTGGAAATCCGACAACAACACCTATCGAAACATATAAGAGAGAAAGCCAGTCTTGCCTTTCGGGTAATTTTTGTCGAGACAGTATGAGGAGAAATAATGCTAAAACACCAGCTATAGCCGCCCTCGCAGCAGTTAAAAAAGTCGGGCTCATATCCATCACGGCAACTCGAGTAGCTGGCAAAGACCCAGCAAATATCACTACGCCAACAAGCCCATTCAACCAACCGTCACGCATCGCTTTCATATATATTCTCCAGACCTATATGGAGAATTTAAACTGTGATAAGGTAATTGCACCATACACAATACAGTACAATATTAAATAACTGTATTGGTATATAAACCAATACAGTTGAGATCATTGATGAAAAATACAAAAATAGATTTTGTGGTATCGCATATCAACGAACAAATTAAGACGCGGTCATTAACCACAGGTTCACGGCTTCCTTCCGTGCGTGCTTTAGCCAAAACTCTGAATCTATCTATCTCAACAATCGTCGAAGCATATGAAAGACTCGCTGCCAAAGGTATGATTGAATCCAAAACAGGTTCTGGTTTTTTTGTCTCGGCACCTTTAGCTCCTTTATCTATCTCAGAAATCCATCCTAAAATAATCGACAGAACGATTGATCCACTTTGGATTTCTAGACAATCTTTAGAAGCGCAACACAATGTTTTAAAGCCGGGCTGTGGTTGGCTACCAGACGACTGGATGCCACACGAAAATATACGCAAAGCCATCAGAACGGTTTCTAAGACTGATGCCAAAATCCTGACAGATTACTCAACACCGCTTGGTTTAAAGTCACTTCGAGAATTAATTTCCCGCAGAATCTTGAACAAAGGTATTGAAGCATTGCCTGACCAAATCTTACTGACGGATTCAGGTACACAAGCAATTGATTTAATTTGTCGTTATTTTCTTAAACCAAATGATTTGGTTTTAGTCGATGACCCTTGTTATTTCAATTTCCATGCTTTACTCAAAGTTCATCAAATTCAGATCATTGGCATCCCATATACTCAAACTGGGCCTGATTTAGACGCATTTGCAGAAGCAATCCAGAAGCACAATCCTCGGCTCTACATCACCAACTCAGGTATACACAACCCAACTGGTGCTGTATTAACACCAACAACTGCATATCAAGTTTTAAAATTGGTTGAGAACTCCAATCTCATTGTAATTGAAGATGATATTTTTGCTGATCTTGAATTAAATCCAGCCCCTCGTCTTGCCGCCTTGGATGGCTTTTCTCGTGTAATACAAATCGGTAGTTTTTCAAAAACATTATCTGGTTCTGTACGCACTGGCTATATCGCGAGCAAGTCAGAATGGATTAATGATTTGACCGATATCAAAATTGCGACAAGTTTTGGAGGTAATCATTTATCAGCAGAGATTTTGTATATTGCACTTACAGATGGAAGTTATCGTAAATATTTAGAGGAATTAAAAATACGGCTTGCAAAAGCGATGGATTTTACCATTAAAAATTTAGAAAAATTAGGGATTCAGCCTTGGATTAAACCACAAGCAGGCATCTTCTTATGGTGTAAATTAGATAAGCATTTAGACAGTTCTCGTATCGCACAAAAATGTCTTGAACAAGGTGTTATTTTAGCACCCGGAAATGCATTTAGTCAGAGTCAGCAATATCAAAATTTTATACGCTTCAATGTTGCACAATGCCAAAATTCAAAAGTTTTTGAAGTCCTATCTCATGCTATAAAACATGAAATAGAACAATATCGATTATGAATTAAGCTGTTTTTTGCTTTTGCTCAACGAAGGCAAAATATCCAGGACCAGCGGCTACGCGCACATCTTGGACATGAATCTGATCATTACATTCGGAGCAAACCACTTTAGGATTAATTTTTTTACCACAGCTTTTATGAGTAAATTCAAGCGGCTTCCCCATTCCTAGATCCATCCATTTATCCGCCCACTGCACCATCGCAAGGATAATTGGATATAAATCCAAACCTTTTTCAGTAAGTTGGTATTCAAAACGTTCTTGGCGCTGTACATAAGGAACTTTGACTAAAATTTCATGTTCGACTAAACGCTTCAAACGCTCAGAGAGAACATGCCGCGTCAATCCTAAGCTACGTTGAAAATCATCAAAACGGCGTACACCCATAAAAGCATTCCGCAGAATTAACATTGTCCAACGATCACCCAAAACTGAAAGTGTTCTCGCGACAGAACACGGCTGATCACCAATTTCTTCCCATTTCATTATTATCACCTGATTATTTTTAAAGTTTTAAAAAGACATCTTCCATGTCTTGAACCGTAATGTTTAGAATCTAAACAATATAAAATATACACTAAACCACCTTTGCTATCAGATGCAATATTGGTACTTGGCTAAAATTACCAAAAATGTATCGATTCGATAACTTGATGGAAATCAATCAGCTGATAATAAACAATCCAGATAATTCGCGACCTGCCTCTAGCATTTCATTTGCTGGAATTCGCACTAAACAGTTTGCCTGCATCAAATTACTGAGCATATGAGATTGCTGCTTCGTTAAACTTTTCAACTTTAACTGGCCGTGTTCAAAATAAGCATGCATTCTTAAAAATCGTTCACGCGCATCCGACTTAAGATCATGGGTTAAAACCCCATTAAACCATTGGATGTCTTGTCGTTGATTTTGCAACGCATCAAGTAAAACTTTGCCATAAACCTGCATTGAAACGTAAACCGCAGCAGGATTCCCCGGTAAACCTAATAAATAGCAGTGGTGTAGATTGTGCTTATATTCAGCAAAAAATAGTGGTTTCCCTGGCTTCTGCTTAACTTTCCAAAAAATTTGCTCGAACCCTGTTTCAAACGCACATGGCCGAACAAAGTCGTAATCACCGACAGAGACACCACCTGTGGTAATAATCACATCGAATTGCTGTTTTAAACGTTCAAAACACTGAGTCACCAATGAGGCTTCATCAGCAATATGTAAGATTTCAACCTCTAGTCCATAGTCTTTAAACCATGCTTTTAAAAGTGGACCATTGGCATCAAAGACTTTACCTGCTTTGAGATCATCTGGTGTTTCAGCGACTTCATCACCCGTGATCACCACAGCCACTTTAGGGATTTTAAATACATTGAGTTGTTGAACACCTGCCATGCTTAAAGCAGCTAATCCACCAATATTGATTTTCTGGTCAACTTCAGCAAGTGTTTGTCCAAGCTGAACTTCTTCACCAGTAAAACGAATATCTGCTTGTGGCTTAATGTGTTCAACTAGACGAATTTTTTGATCTGTTTCAATCGCAACAATTTCTTGACGGGCAACATGCGTCGTCCCATCAGGTACTTTACCACCAGTAAAAATACGAATTGCCTGTCCATCTAAAAGCCGATGTTCAGCATCACTCCCTGCTTTAATTTCGCCAATCACATGAAATACACTGTCTTGAAGCTGCTCAGCAGTCGTATGTAATGCATAACCATCTACAGCACTTTGTGAAAAACTTGGCAAATCAACAGGTGAGAAAACATCTTGAGCTAAGTAGCGATTGAGACATTCTCCTAAAGGTAATGTCTCTGTCATTAATGTTTGAGGTGTTGATCGCATCAACGTAAGTGCTTCATCAATACTTATGAGACCTTTCTCAGCACCACATCCCGACATTATTCATATCCTCCTGGATGCGGTAGATCACGACAAACATCAAAGATATGTACCAAAGCAGGTAAAATGGCAGCCATTGATTCACTTGCACCACCACGACTTCCTGGTAAGGTCACAATTAATGAACGATCAATAAATCCTGCAACTCCACGCGACATGGCAGCATAAGGGGTACGTTTTTGTCCAAATGCACGCGCTGCTTCCATCAAACCATCCAATTTACGTTCGAGTAATGGCTCTAATGTGTCCACAGTAATATCGCGCTTACCGATTCCTGTGCCACCAACAGTCATAACGCAAGCATAAGACTTTGTTAACTGTAAAACTAAATCTTTTAATTGGTCAGATTCATCAGGCAAAATCTGATAATGAATCGGATCAAAACCCGCTTCAGTCAAGGTTTCAACCACCGATTTTCCAGCTGTATCTGGTTTACGCCCCGCTGCGACCGTATCAGATAACACAATGACTGCCGCAGAAACAGGCTGACGTAGCGTTCGTTTAAAATGTGATTTTCCACCTTTTTTCTTGAGTAGTTTACATTGATCTAAACATAACTCATCAGGTTCACAATGTGGTTTTAGCATATCGTAAATGGTCAAACCAGCAAGACTCGCAGCGGTCAACGCTTCCATCTCAACGCCAGTCGGCCCAATCGTTTCAACAGTGGCTAAAATCAGCACATGATCATCTTGCAACGTATAATCAATATCCGCACGATAAATCGGTAATGGATGACAAAGCGGAATCAGCTCATCTGTTCTCTTCGCCGCCAAAATACCTGCAATACGTGCTGTTTTAAGTGCATCACCTTTTTCGGTATTTCCATCGCGAAGTAACTGAATACAATGTGGTGGTGCATATAAAATGGCTTGTGCTTCTGCAACACGATAACTTTCGGGTTTCATCCCTACATTTTTCATTTTTACTTCCTAAGACTTAATCGTGTGTATGTGCACAATGTTCATGGTGATGATGTGCATGTTTTGCACCTTTTTCTTCTTTAGCTAACGAAGAACTTGTTTGCTCAGTTGCATCTTTCCGAATACAGCAACCTTCAACATATTGGCTCGTTCCATCCATGAAAAATTCTTCTTTCCAAATCGGAACTTCATGCTTGACACGTTCAACGGCCTCTTCACAGGCTTGAAACGCTTCACGGCGATGTGCAGCATATGCAATTGCAATAATCGCTGTTTCACTTACGTCCAAATAGCCAATACGATGAATCACGCGAACATAAGAGACTTCTGAATATTTAGCTTTTACGTCTTGTTCGATTTCACGAATCATTTTTTCAGCAACAGGCGTATAAGAGGTATATTTCAATGCCTTAACTGCTTTACCTTCATGGTGATTGCGTACTGTGCCAATAAAAACATCGACACCACCACATTCAGGAAAATCTTGAATCGGATCAAAACTATCCAAGCTTAAAGCCTGATCTTGGACTCTGGCGAACTCACGCATTTTTCATCCTCCAGCTACGGGTGATAATAAAACAAGGGTACATGATGTCGGCAATGAAACTTGTCTTGTCACAATATCTTCACCAATTGCACATGCACATTTTTCCATAGCATGTGCTGCATCAGGATATAATCCAACGATATGTGTTAAAACATCTTGAACCTGTTGATCTGCTGCAAACTCAAATGCGAGTGCCTTTGGTAACAAGCGCTCAATCGCGCCAAAAGCTTCAATTTTGATTTCAATGGTTTGCATATTTTCCTTAGACCACCTTTTTTAACTAACCGCCCAGCATGTGCATACTGATTTTACGTACTTGTTGATTCTGTATTGCATGATAACCTTTTGCCTTATGCCAAATATAAGGCTTAATCTGCTGATCAAGTTGTTGAAACATTTTTTCTTTGATCGCTCGTTGTAGATAAGGTTTGATATTTAAACCTTGTTGAGCAAATAGACAGTTATACAATTCACCTTGAGCCGTTAATCGAATCCGATCGCAGTCACCACAAAATGAATGGGTAATCGTTGAGATAATACCTATCGTATATTGATCATCTAAACAGTATTGACGCGCTGGCTCATGCTGTTGTTGCAAAACATGAATGTCATAATGAGGTTGTAACTGCGCCAAAATATCGGCTTCACTCACCACAGCTTGATCAGTCCAATGCTGATCGCCATCTAAAGGCATAAATTCAATAAAACGCAGTGGTATGTTCTGTTGTTTCGCCCAATTGACCATCGGCAAAATCTGATCTTCATTTTGTCCTTTGATGAGCACACAATTAATTTTAAATGGCAGCCCCACACTTTGCGCCGCTTGAATACCACTCAACACGGGTGCTAAATCTTTTTTAGTAAGTTGTTTGAATTGATCAGCATCCAGACTATCCAAACTAATGTTTAAATCATCCAAACCTGCTTGTTTCAATTGTTCTGCGTATTTCGCCAGATAATGACCATTGGTCGTGATCGAGATTCGCTTTAAGCCAATTGCTCTTAGGCTTTGTAAATCACGAATAAAATGAACTACACCTTTACGCATCAAAGGTTCACCACCTGTAATACGGATATTTTCAATGCCTTGCTTAACCATATATTGGCAAAAGACCAACAGAGCCTCGAAACTCAATAAATCTTGTTTTTTCATCCATTCTGGATGCTCAGGCATACAATAAACGCATTTGAAATTGCATCGATCAGTTACAGAAATCCGTAACTTACGCTTAATACGACCATACTGATCTTGCAAGATCGGTAACATCGTTTCAGGGCTCTCATGCTTCATCATATGCACTCATTTTGGGAACACTTTTCTTCGTCTAAGCACAAGTAGCGTGCATTCTTGTTCTTTGCCCAAACGTAGAAGTTTTAATATAGCAATAATTATTCCAGTATTAAAAGCCAGTTAAGTGCTCAGTAGTTTATTCGTTCAAATAGACAACTCTTTCAATCTACTCATGAAAATACACTATGTCTTGCGTATTTTTGTTGTATTGACATCGCACCACTTTAGACCACAGAAATGAAATTTAGGCATGATGTGGTGCAAAATAGTCAACTCACTTAAGCATCTAACCGTTCTAATCGAACAGGTACATACTTATGATATGGCGTCTTCGACAATGGATCACAATGTTCTGTCGAGGTTAACCGATTCAGTTGTGGCCCAATTGGTTCACCATCACGGTAACGAATTCCATAACCATGAGGCAATGACACCACACCTTGACGCATTCCTTCATCTAACTCAACGACGACTTGAATATTTCCATGTTCAGATACGCATTGCAATGCGTGACCCGTTTCCACACCGAAATCAGCAGCATCTTGAGGATTCATTCTCAAACGTCCTTCCGCATCCACTTTGCGCCAAGCAGGATCACGATAAATTTGATTGGCATTATAACTACGGCGTTCGCCTGCCAATAAAATAAATGGGAAACTATCACTCAATTTTGCAGCTTGCTGTTTTAACTGAGCCAGCTCAATCAACATCTCAGGAATAGCCAAACGGATTTTTTTATCTTTGTACGCAATCAAGTTCCAAACGTCATCGTATTCATGTTGAGATAACACAATCCCTGAACGTTGTTTCAAAATTGCTTGAAATAGTTTCACACCTAGATTCAAACGATTACCTAGATATCCTGCTTGTTTCACAGCCTTATAGTGCTGAGCAGCGTATTGCATACATAAGGGTAATAACAAAGCAGTTGATGCAGCATCGTCAGGCAATGTTTTACCTAAGGTTCGATAAACAATTGAAGCGGCAAAAGGAATCTGTTTCTTATTTTTTGCAAAGCTTGCCGCCAATGCAGTGAAATAAGCAAGGAAAGCTGTTTTTTCCGAATCTTTTTCAGCAATTTTGCTTAAAATTGGAAGTTGTTTAGGAATGATCTTCATTGCCTCCAATAAGCGCGTATAAATCTCTGCTTCAGGTAAGGTATTTCCTTGTGGTTTGAATAAAGGATGACGTAAATGGAAACCATTTTTAGGAAATTCTAAGTTAAATCCCGTGAACTCCCATTTCTCAAACTGGCTATGCGCAGGCAAAATATAATGCGCTAAACGTGCTGTTTCAGTCATTGCAACATCCACAACCACCAACAAATCTAAAGACTGAAACGCCTGCTCATATGCTGCCGTATCCGCATAAGTAAGTAATGGGTTGCAACTATCGACAAACACCGCACGAACACGCTGATCACCCGCTTTTAAAATTTCATCTGGCAAAATGTTCGGTGGAAAAAATCCAGAGATTGGGAACATTTTATGATAAACCGTACGGCGATATTTAGGATTTCGCTCATCGGTATTGGTGAGAATTGGGACAAACATCGTGTGTAAATTATTAGTGCCTTGTTTGCCAAAATTCCCAGTCAATAAATACAAAAGCTTTTCTAAGTAACCATTCAAAGTGGTATTTAAAGTGTGTTGAATCCCTAAATCAATCCGCACACAGCCACTTTTGGCTTTGGCAAAATCACGCACGATTTGATAAATCAGTTCTACGGAAACATCTGCTTTTTGAATATATTGTTCGACTGGAACTGCAAGAAAAGCTTTCTTTACTTCTTCAAAGCCAAGCGTATGTTGTTGAATAAATGCTTGATCATATAACTCTTCACGCAACATGATCGCAATCATGGCAGACATTAAATAAGAATCTGTTCCAGGCTTTAATTGAACGTGAATATCTGCCTGTTTTGCAGTTTCGGTGACACGCGGATCAAACACCACCATGGTACGATTTGGATCTTTCTTAATATGTTTTAGCGTATCTCGTGCATTAGGAATGCCATGTGCTTGAAACGGATTTGTCCCAATAAAGAGCACATAATCTGCATACTCGACATCTTCAGTGGTATGACATGCCTGACTACCAAACAAACGACCATTGACCCAAAAATCACCTGTTTTCTCTTGCGCCAAAGAGTTATACGCATAAAAACTTTTCATGGCATATAGCAATTGACGACCATAAGCAGCACCCAAATGATTGCCCTGACCACCGCCACCCACCGATGCAAATGCAGTTCCACCATAGGTATTTCGTATATGGACAAGCTGATCAGCAATTTCTTGAATCGCTTGTTCCCATGTAACCTCTGTGAATGAACCATCTGCCTGTCGTTTTAATGGTGAGGTTAAGCGATCAGCATGTTGTTGATAATGCTGTAATCTCGCGGCTTTCTGACAAATATAACCTTGGGAAAAATGATGTTGCTCATCCCCCTTAATTTTTTTGAATTGATTATTTTCAATTTCGACACTTAAACCACAATTTCGTGAACATAGAATGCATGCTGTCACATCTTGTCTTACGGCTGAGTTTGACATTTTTATTTCCCCAATTTTTTATTGAAATTGTCCCATTAAACAGATCTGACCTTCAGAACCAACAACTCGAACAAAACATTGATCTTGCTCCGTACTGATCTCAACTTGATTATGCCTAGACGGCAATTTCACAGGTTTTAAAAATCGGATATCGATTTGTTTTGTAGACTCAGGCAGAAACTCAAAACTACGAGCAAACACGCCAAAACCATGCAAAACTTTCTGACCAAAACTCGATAGTTTTGCAAGTGGTCCAACCCAGTGTATTGGATTGAAATCACCCGTTAATAGCGCAAATTTAAAGCCATCATCAGCTGTTGCTGACCATTGCCCTAAAGTTTGCCAATTTTTTTGATCTACCTTTTCAGTACGTTTCATCTTTTTGAAATTTGGCGAAATAAATGCCATATGCAATACGGCTTCAATCAACTCTGGTTCGATGACTGTCCCTGTTTTGATCTGCACCGAAACTCTAGCGAGACCATTGCGTTCGTCAACCTGTGAAATTTTGGCTTGAACCATGAGCTTTTCATTTCGAGGAAGCTCACCATGTATCGTCAAACTTACCCCTTGATTGATCACTTGGCTCAATGGATAACTGGTTTGCGATAATAATCGTGTCGCAAACGATAATCCCCATTGTGAAACCATATGCGCGGGGATTGAGTTGTTATATTTATTAGGTGATGCACCACTCCATTGAATATAGTGCTCAATCAATTTAGTACTTGGTGGATCAATAATTTCCGTAATCGGAGCTAAAGCTTGCCAATTCACTGTGGCTACTTTCTTTTTAGCAATACTTCGCAACCCGATCTTACCCAATCCTACTAGCGTTGCTTGATGTTCAAACAGAAATTGCAGAGGTATCTGCTGATAACGTAAGGCGACCATTTGGCGCTCCTGTTGATTTTATTTTTCTAGCATTCTTATTTTGATCAATCTTAATATAGACATGAACAGAAAATAAGAAGCACAATGTTAAACATATTAGTTCCAAAATAGAACTTATAAATTTAAAGGTCAATAGCTCTTATCAGAAATTCATGAAAACAATGTATCAATCAAAAATGCACTTCATACAAAATAAGCGCTTTTAAAACGTGAAAAATCACTATTCTTGGTTTAATCTCAAGGATATTGAAAAAAGGCTTTGAAAGAACAAAACTCCTTCAAGCTTACATCACTATTGGTTAAATAAATTTCAAGAGAAAATGAATGGATTCAAAGCAAATTCAAGACCTTATTAATCAGCATCCTATCGTCAAAGATTTGATTGAACTCAAAGAAACTGTTTGGTTTAATCCTGGATTCACGACACTGGCTGAAGGCTTACCATTTGTTGGTCTAGCTCAAAAAGATATAGATGATGCACGTGATCGTTTAGCACGCTTTGCACCCTACTTAATGGCTGTATTCCCAGAAACGAGTGCGACGAGTGGCATTATCGAATCAGAACTGACTGCTATTCCAAATATGCAAAAATATCTACAACAACATTTTAATCAAAACATTCAAGGTACATTATGGCTAAAAAAAGATAGCCATTTACCCATCTCAGGATCAATCAAAGCACGTGGTGGCATTTATGAAGTGCTTTATCACGCAGAACAGCTTGCACTAAAAGCAAATCTACTCAATCTGAATGATGATTATTCAAAACTGAATAGTGATGAGTTTAGAACCTTCTTTAGTCAATACAGCATCGCTGTTGGTTCTACTGGTAATCTTGGGCTGTCCATCGGAATTATGAGTGCAAAATTAGGCTTCGATGTCACCGTTCATATGTCTGCTGATGCACGCCAATGGAAAAAAGACAAATTACGCTCACATGGTGTCACTGTTGTGGAATACCAGCAGGACTATGGCATAGCTGTACAAGAAGGTCGAAAAGCGGCGTTAAAAAATCCAAATTGCTTTTTTATCGATGATGAAAATTCAAAAACATTGTTTTTAGGTTATGCCGTTGCTGGTGAGCGTTTAAAACAACAATTGACTCAACAAGGAGTCATTGTTGATCAAGCACACCCTCTATTTGTTTACTTACCTTGTGGCGTTGGTGGTGGACCTGGTGGCGTTGCTTTTGGTTTGAAAATGGCTTTTGGAGATAACGTTCATTGTATTTTTGCAGAACCCACTCATTCACCCTGCATGTTACTCGGCGTAGCAACAGGTCTACATGATGAAATTTCAGTTCAAGATATAGGTATTGACAACTTCACAGCTGCCGATGGTTTAGCTGTAGGTCGTGCATCAGGTTTTGTTGGACGAGCAATGCAACGGTTACTGGATAGTTTTTATACATTGGATGACCAAACCATGTATAACCTGCTAGGGATGCTCAATCAATCTGAAAGTTTAAAGCTGGAACCCTCAGCTTTGGCTGGAATGCTAGGCCCAGTTTTGGTGCATTCACATTCAGACTATATCGATTTACATCAATTTACTGAGCAACAACTTCAGAATGCAAATCATATTGTTTGGGGTACTGGCGGTGGTATGGTACCAGTAGAGGAAATGCAAAACTACCTCAGCAAAGCTTCTGCATGATCTCAATTAAGGGCTGAATATCTGTTTAAATGCTTTCATTTGACGATATTGTTGCAACTCATCCAAAGAGTTAATACTGTGGCAAAACAAGCTTTGTTTTTGGAATGCCACAGTTTGCGTATGCAACAGCTTAAAACAATCACGCAAACTGAGTTTACTCTCTGCAATTTGTTGTTCTAAAACAGCAAGACTTTCCCTTTTTAACAGACAAAATGGATAAAGTGCATCACCATTCATAGAAATGTAAACTGCCGCTGCTTGCGGGTTTTTCTCTAACATCCGATGCAATTTAGTCAAAACTTGATTCGGAATATAAGTGACATCACATGGTATAAACAGCGCGTGATCCGCTTGTACATGTGACCAAGCACTTTTCATTCCCATTAACGGGCCAAAGAAACCATTTTGATCATCAGAAAAACACTGAATATCAGGTTCTATGCTTTTATAAATCGAATTGTCTCTATGACTATTTACCCAAATATGTTGGACTTCTGGTTTGAATCTTTGACATATTTTGGAGAGCTGAATCTGATCATCAAACTGTTGCAACAGCTTGTTCATCCCATTCATACGACGTGCTTGCCCTCCTGCCAAGATCACTAGATCAGTAGCAGGAAAATCGGTATTCATGCCTCAGCCTCAACTTGACAGGTTTTAATCAAACCGCGAATTTCTGGTAAACATGAACCACAATTTCCACCTGCTTTTAGACATGCAGTCACTTGTTTCTCATGTGTCATATTTTGCGTTTTAATTGCTTCAATAATTTTGTTTTTTCCAACTTTGAAACAACTACACACCAATGGACCATCATTATTAGTTGCGGACATTGGCATACCTGCGAGTAAAGCTTTACGATGTAAAGCACTCAAACGTTCACGTTTAAATAAACTAGCGACCCAATCGCGATCAGGCAACATATCGGATGGTGCAATATAGAGGCTTGCGATCAAAATACCATCTTTCAGAATAACACTGTGACTCATCTGAGCAGAAATATCCTCAATACTCAACCATTCATAGGTTTCATCAATAAAAGGTAAAAAACTTTTCAGGTTTTTCTGCGTTTCATCAAAGTGATGACGATCAGCAATTTCATAACGTAAAGCTTTAGCAATTTTTACTTTAGCCCACCAAGCACAGCTATTCAGTGAAGCTTTAATATGATGCTCAAAACCATCACGAACATAGAGTACACCTTGCCAAGTCGTATGGAACGGTTGAATCGCAACAGGTGTGTGTTTGAATTCAGGTTCACCCGAAATGGCATCGACCACTGGATTGACCACTTTACCAACTCTAGCATCAGAAGCGACTTGCTCAGTCCAATGAATCGGTGCAAAAATTTGACCACGACGCACACCTTGCGCCAACGTCACCCGTAGCACGCAACTGCCCCATTCTGAACGCACTTCGACGAGCGCTTTGTCACGTATACCAAATTTCAAAGCATCATTTGGATGGATTTCACAAAATGGTTCTGCACGATGTGTGGTTAAGTTTGCTGATAATCCTGTACGGGTCATGGTATGCCACTGATCACGAATACGACCTGTATTGAGAATAAGCGGATAATCTTCCGAAATCGAATGAACAGGATCAATCGCAACTGTTGGAATCAATTTCGCCTTGCTATTTTTATGACTAAAACGACCTTGATCAAAAAGTTGCTCAACAGCAATACTTTGTCCTTTTTCCCATACAGGCCACTGTGTCGGTTGCAATTGGTCGTAGGCTTCAACTGATAATTCAGTTAGACCTTTTAAATTAAAATAGCGAAAATTTTCAACTTGATCACGTTGATCAAGGCTTGCATTTTGAAACGCCGACAAAGCTGCATGTTCATTAAAAATCTCACAAGCATTATTGAAGTCAAAGCCTGTAAATCCCAGTTTTTTCGCAACCGAAGAAACTGCCCACCAATCCGCTTTGGCTTGTTTTGGTGAATCTAAAAAGGCACGTTGACGTGAAATACGGCGCTCAGAATTGGTCACCGTGCCATCTTTCTCACCCCAACCGAGTGCGGGTAACAATACGTCGGCATACGCTGTGGTATCAGTTTCAGCGCAAATATCTGAAACAATCACAAACTCGCATTGCTCTAAAGCACGTTTCACTTGATCCGCATCAGGTAAACTCACCACAGGATTGGTTGCTATAATCCAAATGGCTTTAATTTTGCCACTTTCAACTGCTTTGAATAAATCGACTGCTTTCAATCCTGCATGTGTTGCAATGGTTGGACTTTGCCAAAATTCTTGCACAAGGTTTTGATGCGATGGGTTTTCCAAATCCATATGTGCAGCAAGCATATTGGCTAAGCCACCAACTTCACGCCCGCCCATGGCATTCGGTTGACCTGTCATTGAGAATGGTGCTGCGCCCAACTTACCGATTTTTCCCGTCAGTAAATGGCAATTAATAATGCTATTGGCCTTATTGACCCCTTGAGAAGATTGATTCACGCCCATCGAAAACAGCGTGACTACTTTTTCTGTTTCAGCAAATTTCTCAAAAAACAGTTGTAATTTTTCAGCTGAAATCCCTGTACGTTTTACAATACTGTCGAAATCTTGTTCGGTTGCGCTTGCGTCTAATAGTGCTTCTAAACCTTCTGTATAGGATTCAACAAAATGATGATCAACATGATCGTTCTGATACAAGTGCTGCAACAAACCATTAAATAAAACAACATCTTGCCCAGGTAAAATTGGCAAATGTAAATCAGCTTGCTCGCAAGTACTGGTAAAACGTGGGTCGACAACCACAATAAATAAATCTGGATTTTTATTTTTAGCCTGCATGATGCGTTGGTACAACACAGGGTGACACCATGCTGTATTAGAGCCAACTAAAACCACCATGTCGGCATATTCAAAATCTTCATAGCTGGCTGGAACGATATCTTCACCAAAAGCACGCTTATGCGCTGCAACTGCAGAAGACATACATAAGCGTGAATTGGTATCAATATTGGCAGGGCCTAAATATCCTTTAACAAACTTATTTACCACATAATAATCTTCAGTGAG
>NZ_DJLC01000098.1:0-7110 GCF_002434875.1 Acinetobacter sp. UBA6526
AAGCACCTTTTTCATGCCCAAACAATTCTGTCTCAATCAGGTCTTTAGGAATTGCCGCCATATTGAGTGCAATAAATGGTTTGGCACGACGAGGTGAGTGTTTGTGTAGAGCATGTGCAACTAATTCTTTACCAGTACCAGATTCACCATTAATTAACACAGTAATATGAGATTGTGATAAACGTCCAATCGCACGGAAAACTTCCTGCATAGCAGGAGATTCACCAATGATCTCGGTTGATTGCAATGGTGATGCTGCTTTAGTTGCTTCTTGTTGTTGTAACTTATTGATATGCAAGATTGCACGATTAACCAGTGCTAATGCTTCATCAATATCAAAAGGTTTTGGTAAATATTCAAAAGCACCTGTTTGATAACTTGATACAGCGGATTCAAGGTCTGAATGCGCTGTCATAATAATGACAGGTAAGTCTGGATGTGTATTTTTAACTTTGGATAAGAAAGTTAAACCATCAATCCCAGGCATACGGATGTCAGTTAAGATGACATCTGGTGCATCATCATGTAAACGTTCAAGTGCCGTTTGTGCTTCTTCAAAATTGGTAACGTCAAAACCTTCTTCTTTGAAAGTTTTTTCGAGTACCCAGCGCATGGCACGATCGTCATCGATTACCCAAATTTTATTTCGTGACACGGTCTGACTCCCAAGGTAAATATAAGCTAAATACGGTTTTTCCAGGAACGGATTGACACTCGATCATTCCGTTGTGTTGATGCATGATGTTTTGAGCAATACTTAGGCCTAGACCTGTTCCTTTAGCTCGTCCAGTGACGAGCGGATAAAATACTGACTCTAAAATACTTTCCGGCACACCAGGACCATTGTCTTCTATATCAATACGTACTGTTGAGCGATGCAGAGCACCATTAATAGTGACTAAACGTTGAATACGTGTTCTTAATGTTAATTCTGGCTCTGAGTCGGTAAAGTAATCTTTATTCTCAGTCATTGCTTGAACCGCATTGACGCTGATATTGAGCATGACTTGTATAAGTTGATCGCGATCAGCCATAACGTCTGGTAATGAAAGGTCATAATCTCGAGTAATCTTAATTTTCTTTTTGGTTTGATTAGCAATGAGTGAGCGAACGCGTTCTAGTGGTTCATGCACATTAACATGTTCATAGCTAGGTAATTGCCGCGAACCGAGCATCGTGTCAGCCAAGTTAGTCAAGCGGTCAACTTCATTAATAATGATGTCAGTAAATTCTCGATAACTTTCATCACCTAAGCTACGTGCTAAAAGTTGAGTTGCGCCACGAATACCAGCTAAAGGATTCTTGATTTCATGTGCAACTCCTCTAACCAATTGGCGAGCTACATGATGTTGTTGAACCAAATTTTCCTCTTTGGAAATTTTCAACATACGATCAATCGGATTGAGTTCAATGAGAAGTAAGGGGTGGTAGCTTTTTCCTGCATTTAATTGCGAGGCGGTATAGTCAACATGAATTGGTTTGAAGTTCACGTTAATTACAGCTTCTCGTCGCGTATAATGTTGTCCACTTTGTAATGTATTGATTAATGCTTCGTGTGTATTAAATGTATCATCATGTGCATGCAGTAAATTGAGTACAGGTTGGCCCGATGCGCGAAGCAAACTGATATCAAATAATGCTTCACAAGCAGAATTTAAATAAAAAATATTAAGATTACTATCGACCAATAAAATGGCAGTCGTCAGATTATCTACAAGTAGTCGATAGTCGATAGTGTTGTGTTGATCCATTTGTGAATCGTCCTGTTTTAAAATGGCGCAATTAATATCAATATAAATGAATAGCCATTAACTTCTAGATTGTACTTAATGCAAAATATAAGCCAACTTTGTATTGGCTAAATTTCAATAACTTATTCGTAGAATGTCTAATTTATACGGTATTTTTCACATACATTGGGTTATTTCTATATTTTATTATGATTCAAAATGGTGCATTGTTGAATTTTATTTAAAATATTGGTTGTATTTTGGTGCATTACACAAAGAGATGTCTTTGCTGCTATGCGTAAGCCGAGAAAAGACATACAATACGCCGATTCTAGTGGAGCGCAGATTCATGAAGACCCCCAAAGTCGGTTTTGTATCTTTAGGTTGTCCTAAGGCATTGGTAGATTCTGAACGAATTTTAACTCAGTTAAAGACTGAAGGTTATCAAGTTGCATCAGATTATGATGGTGCAGATTTGGTTGTTGTTAACACCTGTGGTTTTATTGAATCTGCAGTACAAGAGTCTTTAGACGCGATTGGTGAAGCCATGAGCGAAAATGGCCGTGTGATCGTCACGGGCTGTTTAGGTAAAGATGAAGACAAGATTCGTCAAATGCACCCAAATGTTCTAAAAGTAACAGGTGCGGCAGCCTATCAAGATGTAATGGAAGCTGTACATGAATATGTACCAGCACCATCAAAGTACAACCCATTTATTGATTTAGTTCCTGAGCAAGGTGTTCGTTTGACACCGAAGCATTATGCATATTTAAAGATATCAGAAGGCTGTAATCATCGTTGTACATTCTGCATTATCCCAAGTATGCGCGGAGATCTTGTTTCTCGCCCAGTGGGTAAAGTGTTGGATGAGGCGGCGGCACTCAAACGTGCTGGTGTAAAAGAAATTCTAGTGATTTCTCAAGATACATCAGCTTATGGAGTAGACACGAAATACAAGTTGGATTTCTGGAACGGACAACCTGTAAAAACTAAATTCTATGACATGTGTGAAGCACTTGGTCAACTTGGAATTTGGGTTCGTTTACATTATGTCTATCCATACCCACATGTTGATGCCGCGATTGATTTAATGGCGCAAGGTAAAATCTTACCGTATTTAGATATTCCTTTTCAGCATGCCAGCCCACGCATCTTAAAATTGATGAAGCGACCAGCGCATAGTGAGAATACATTAGAGCGCCTCAAATTGTGGCGTGAAAAATGCCCTGAATTGGTGATTCGCTCTACTTTTGTCGTTGGTTTTCCTGGTGAAACTGAAGAAGACTTCCAAATCTTATTAGGATGGTTGAAAGAAGCTCAACTGGATCGAGTTGGATGCTTTACTTATTCACCTGTAGAGGGTGCGACAGCGAATGATCTTCCTGATCATGTGCCTCAAGAAATCAAACAAGAGCGTTATGAACGTTTCATGGAAGTTCAGCAGGCTATTTCCGCAGCGAAACTACAAAAACGTATTGGTCAGAAAATGACTGTGCTTGTTGATAGCTTAGAAGAAGAGTTCCCAGTAGCAGTAGCTCGTTCTTATGCTGACGCACCTGAAATTGATGGTAATGTTTTTGTTGAAGATATTGATAAGAGTGTGATTAAAGCGGGTGATCTGCTTGAGGTCGAAATTACTGACGCGGATAAATACGATTTATTTGCGAAATTAATTCAGATTAAATCTGCTTGATGTTGAATTATTCATTTTTATTAGATTAAGAAAATTTTGAGATTGGTCGGTTTGGAGTAAAGGTATGTCAGCTTCTAAAAATCCACGTTATGCAAGAATTTTGCTAAAGCTTTCTGGTGAAGCTTTAGCTGGTAATAAAGATATGGGTATTGATGCCCAAGTATTAGATCAAATGTCACTTTCAATTGCTCATTTAGTTGGTTTAGGTGTGCAAGTTGGTATTGTTGTAGGTGGTGGTAACTTATATCGTGGTAGCCAATTACAAAAAGATGGTTTGGTTGGTCGTGTAACGGGTGACCAAATGGGGATGTTGGCAACTGTAATGAATGGTCTGGCGATGCGTGATGCATTGGTACGTCGTAACATTAAAACTCGTTTAATGTCTGCATTGTCAATTGGTACAGTTGTTGAGTCATACTCAAGTCGTGATGCAATTCGCCATTTAAGCCAAGGTGAAGTTTGTGTATTTGTTGCAGGTACAGGTAATCCATTCTTTACAACAGATACTGCGGCTTGCTTACGTGGTATCGAGATTGAAGCAAACTTAATCTTGAAAGCAACTAAAGTTGATGGTGTTTATAATAAAGACCCAAGCAAATATGATGATGCTGTTAAGTACGATAACTTAACATTCGATCAAGTGCTTGATGAAAAGCTTGGTGTTATGGATCTCACAGCAATTTGCTTGTGTCGTGACCATAATGTGCCATTACAAGTATTCGATATGAATAAATCAGGCGCATTACTTTCTGTTGTAATGGGTGAAAAAGAAGGAACTCACGTTACGAACTAATGTACGTGAGCCTGAAAGCTCTTTATACTACGTTAAATATTTTGTAATACCTAATGAATAAGTAAGGAAGATCATATGATTAACGATCTCAAAAAAGATAGCGAACAGCGTATGCAGAAAACACTTGACTCTTTAGAGCAAGGTTTTGCGAAAGTTCGTACTGGACGCGCGCACCCATCAATTTTAAATGGTGTGATGGTTCCTTACTATGGTTCTGATGTTCCGCTAAACCAAGTTGCAAACGTTGGTGTAGAAGATTCTCGTACGCTTATTGTTCAACCTTTCGAACGTACAATGGTTTCAGCAATTGATAAAGCGATTCGTGAAAGTGATTTGGGCTTGAACCCAATTACTGCTGATTCAATTCGTGTTCCGCTTCCAGCATTAACAGAAGAAACACGTCGTGACATGCAGAAAGTAGCGCGTTCTGAAGCTGAAAATGCAAAAGTTGCGATCCGTAATATTCGTCGTGATGTTTTAGGTGATATCAAATCATTATTGAAAGAAAAAGAAATTTCTGAAGATGATGAGCGTCGTGCTGGTGATGATATCCAAAAAATCACTGATAAATATGTTGCAGAAGTTGATAAGCGTCTTGCAGCGAAAGAAGCGGAATTAATGAAAGTCTAATGATATGACATTATCAGAAGAGCAAAATCCTCCTCAGCATATTGCCATCATCATGGATGGCAATAATCGCTTTGCTAAAAAAAAGCAAATGCAAAAAGGCGATGGGCATCGCGAGGGCAAAAATGTCCTAGATCCTATCGTTGAACATTGTAAAAAAGTCGGTGTTCGTGCTTTAACCGTTTTTGCTTTTTCAAGTGAAAACTGGAACCGACCACAATATGAAGTGGATTTGTTAATGCAATTGTTGGAAGAGACAATTCATGAGCAACTACCTCGGATGGAAAAGTTTGATATTGCGTTGCGTTTCATTGGCGATCGTTCTCGTTTATCGACGAAATTGAGAGCGTTAATGGAATATGCAGAGCAAAAGACAGCAGCATTTGATTCGATGACACTCACGATTGCCGTAAGTTATGGCGGTATGTGGGATATGGCTCAAGCTGCGAAGAGCATTGCAGAAGAGGCTCTCGCTGGCAGGCTTGAAACCAATCAGATAAATGTTGATTTATTTGATAAGTATGTCAGTCTAAACGATCTTCCTGCCGTCGATTTATTAATTCGTACAGGCGGTGATTATCGTTTATCTAACTTTTTGCTCTGGCAAGCTGCATATGCAGAATTGTATTTTACCGATACTTTGTGGCCAGAATTTACAGTGCAAGAGTTGGATTATGCATTTAACGTTTTTTCAGGACGTGAAAGACGTTTCGGTAAAACTTCTGAACAGATTCAACAAGCGAAAATAGAGAATTAATAAATGTTAGAGCGGATTGTTACCGCATTGGTTTTAGTTGCTGTTGTTTTAAGTTGCATGTTTGCAACGCAATCACATTATCCAATGTTTGTGCTTATGATTTTAGCAGCTGGGGTTGCTGGGTATGAGTGGTTTAAGCTTATGCCTAGAACAGCATCAGTTGTTTCAAAGCCAAAAGCTTGGGTTTATGGTGGATGTGTCGCAGCAGTTTCGACGCTAGCATTATTTTTTGATGATGTGGCTTTGCTTTTATGGGCTGCATCAATTCTCACTTGGCTTGGAAGCATTTATTGGGTTAAAAATTTCCCTGAATCTGATAATTGGTACAATGTTTCCTTATATATCATTGGATTTATTTTAATCTCTGCGGCAGTTACAGCCTTATATGCAGTCTGGCATAGCTCCCCATGGTGGTTGATGTATTTATTCCTATTGGTATGGGGGGCTGATAGTGGCGCTTATTTTGTTGGCCGTAAATTTGGTAAGAAGAAACTTGCGCCGACAGTTAGCCCAAATAAATCGGTTGAAGGCTTGTATGGTGGTATTGCAACAACTGTAATCATTATGATGATTGTTCAATATTCATATTTGAATTTAACTGTAGTACAGCTTATCTTATTTTTAGTTCTTTCAATCATCACTGTTTTTGCTTCAGTGTTAGGTGACTTATTTGAATCAATGATTAAGCGTCGAGCTGGTATCAAAGATTCAGGTCGAGTGCTTCCTGGGCATGGTGGTGTATTAGATCGAATCGACTCATTACTAGCCGCTGCACCTATCTTTGCTGCGGGTATGTACATATTAAAACTTATTGGTGTAGATCTTTAAATGACTCAAGCTGTTTGTATATTGGGTGTTACAGGTTCAATTGGTCAAAGTACATTAAAAGTATTGGAACAACACCCAGACCAGTACACTGTTTTTGCAGTGTCTGCTTATAGTCGTTTAGATGAACTTTTAGAAATCTGCAAAAAATATCATCCTAAAATTGTCGTCGTACCGAGTGAAAAAGCTTTTGAACTAAAACAAAAGCTACATAATGAAAATCTCAAACAGATTGAAATCTTGACTGATGAAGCTGGATTAATAGCAATTGCAGAACATCCTGATGTTGATGTTGTTATGGCTGCAATTGTTGGTGCGGCTGGTTTGTTGCCAACGCTCGCAGCAGTAAAAGCAGGTAAGCGAGTATTGCTTGCAAACAAAGAAGCTTTAGTGATGTCTGGTGACATTATGATGCAGGCGGCAAAACAGCATAAGGCGTTATTGCTACCTGTAGATTCTGAACACAATGCAATTTTTCAATCATTACCGCATGACTATCTAGACGCAAAAAGAACAGGACAGCCGCAACTCGGCGTTTCTCAGATATTATTGACTGCATCTGGTGGCCCATTTCTTAATCACTCAATTGAACAATTAAAAGATGTAACACCTCAACAAGCATGTAAGCATCCAAACTGGTCTATGGGGCAAAAAATCTCGGTTGATTCTGCAACTTTAATGAACA
>NZ_DJLC01000104.1:0-6205 GCF_002434875.1 Acinetobacter sp. UBA6526
ACAGTAAATGTCAACAGACCCTAGTCATCAAAAAAAATTTCAATATTCATAGCGCTTGGGTATAGAATACGGCGCTTGTTTAACCTTAAACCGTGCATAGGTTTGTAAGGCCTTTATATGTTTAGTGTATTGTCTCGCTTAAGTTTAGTTAGCAAAATTATTATCGCTATTATTTTAGGGATTGGCGTGGCATTGCTGTTTCCTAACGTTACACCTTATCTTAGTTTATTAGGTGAATTATTTATTAAAGCGTTGAAATCGGTTGCCCCTATTCTCGTTTTTGTTCTTGTGCTTTCTTCAATTGCCAATTTCCAAGTTGGACAGAATTCTAATTTAAAACCAGTGATGGTGTTATATGTAGCAGGTATGCTTCTTGCCGCTTTTAGTGCGGTGATTGCGAGTATTGTTTTTCCTAGTCAGCTGTTCTTACACTTAGCAGCTCAATCAGATTTACAAGCACCTGGCAGCTTAGCTGAAATTTTAAAAAATCTACTGCTTAGCTTTATTGCCAATCCTGTTCAAGCGATCAGTGAAGCAAACTTTATTGGAATTCTGGCTTGGGCGATTGGTTTAGGTCTTGCCTTGCGCCATAGTTCAGATACAACCAAGCAAGTATTGACGGATGTTGCTGATGCCGTGAATAAGATTATTCATACAGTCATTAGCTTTGCGCCTATCGGTATTTTTGGATTAGTTGCAGTAACTTTTGCAAGCGCAGGTTTCGCGACTTTAGCAAGTTATGCACATTTGCTCATGGTGTTAATCGGCACAATGCTGTTCGTTGCACTGGTGATCAATCCTATTTTAGTTGCAATCACTATGCGTGCAAATCCATATCCATTGGTATTTAAGTGCTTAAGAGAAAGTGGTATTACTGCATTCTTTACGCGTAGCTCAGCTGCGAATATTCCTGTGAACTTGGATCTTGCGCAACGCTTAGGTGTAAATGAAGCAACTGCTGGTGTATCTATCCCGCTTGGTGCAACCATTAATATGGCGGGTGCAGCTGTAACAATTACCGTATTAACTTTAGCTGCGGTAAATACCTTGGGTATTCACGTTGATCTAAGCACAATGTTGATTCTCTCAATCGTAGCTGCAGTTTCGGCATGTGGTGCTTCAGGTGTTGCAGGCGGTTCTTTATTGTTGATCCCTGTTGCATGTAGCTTGTTTGGTATATCATCAGAAGTAGCGATGCAGGTGGTTGCTATTGGTATGATTATTAGTGTGTTGCAAGACTCAACCGAGACTGCACTCAACTCATCGACCGATGTTTTATTCACCGCTGCAGTAGATTTTAGAAACCGAGAAAATCAGTAGATTGCTATGCCATTACAACGTTTACCGAACTGGATTCAATTAGGTGCTTTCTTATTAGCCCTGAATGCAGGAATGGTAAACGTTCTTGGCTTAATCACTGTCCTTCATCAGTCTGTCTCACATATGACAGGCAATGTCAGTATGTTAGCGATGAGCTTAATTGACTGGCAACCAGAACACTTCATTTATCTCACACTCGTCATCTTCTGCTTCGTTGTAGGCTCATTTTATAGCGGTCTAATATTAGGAAATAGTCATGTGGCTTTTGGTCGTCATTACGGATTTCCTCTAAGTTTTGTTGCTGTTTTTCTCTTGCTTACTTGGCTACTTGTCCCTTATTTTCCGCGTTATAGCTTATTGTGGGCATGTGCAGCAATGGGCATGCAAAATGCCATGGTCAGCCACTATAAAGGTGCAATCATCCGTACCACGCATTTGTCAGGTGTACTGACTGATATAGGTCTAGCCTTAGGCTACAAAGCTCGCGGACTAAAAGTAGATAATCGACGCATTTTTTTACATTTACTCATTTTTATTGGTTTTTTACTTGGCGGCATTGTTGCCAGTTTGCTTTATCCTTATTTAAAATTACATGCTTTTCTCGTTCCAGCAGCACTTAGCTTTGTCATGAGCATGGCCTATTGGATCGTTTATTTTCGCTTCTCAAAGAACTCAAATTTGGATTAAATTATGGTTAAAAATGCACTTCAGGCTCAGCTATTAAAAGCAGGTTTAGTCGATAACAAGAAAGCGAAAAAATTGACTAAACAAGCTCAACATGAGCAACGTACTGGTCAGAATGATGATGCTGAAATTAAAGCAAAAATTGATCAAGCGAAACAAGAAAAGCTTGCTAAAGATCAAGCATTAAACCAAGAAAAGCAAAACCTATTAGAAGAAAAGGCGCTCAAAGCTTCAATCATTCAAATGATCAAGCAACACAAGATCAAAGAAACTGAAGGTGATGTGGCTTATCAATTTATTGATGAAAATAAAATTAAAAAGGTATATTTATCACAGCAAGTTTACAACGCACTGGTATCAGGATCTTTGGTCATTGCCAAAGACCAAGAAAGCTATGCTTGCCTACCAAAAGCTTTAGCTGAACGCATCGATCAAAAAATGCAGGGTTTTATTCTTGTGAATAACAATACTGAAAATAATGACCAGACAACCGATGAAGAAGATCCATACGCAGCATATGTCATTCCAGATGATTTAATGTGGTAAAACAATTCTACGAAATGTAAAAACACCTTACAAATCGTATATAAACTGTGATTAGATTATTATAGTTTGCCCTAACACCTTACAATTCTCCTTCAAAGAATTTTAAGGTGTTTTAGTTTGGATTATTTAAAGTTTGTTAGTGAAATTCGAGGTGAGTTAAGCCATTATCCATGGCTCGAAATGCTATTAGCATTAGCCATGCTGATTTTCTTTGCTGCTTTAGCAAATTTTATCGCTAAGCGGATTATCGTGCGTGGAATTCGTCATTTAGTTACTAAACTTAAATCTCCAAACCAATCTATTTTTGCTCAACATAGCATTATTCGAAGATTTGCGAATATTGTCCCAGCGATTGTCATCATGAATGGTATAACCACCATTCCTCATTTACCCGCTAAAGTCATTTCATTTATACAAATGGGCGCTCAGGCGTTTATTTTCCTTACGATTGCCCTAACGGTAAGTGAAGCACTGAACATCTTTAACTTAATCTATCAACGTAATCCTAAATCAAGAAATAAGCCCATTAAAGGATATCTACAACTCGTCAAATTAATCTTATTTGTCGTGTGTGGTTTAATGATTTTAGGAACGTTCTTGAAAAAAGATGTTTTCACCCTGCTCGCTGGTTTTGGTGCAATGGCGGCAGTGTTGATGTTAGTTTTCCAAAACACGATTCTTTCTCTCGTAGCCAGTGTGCAAATTGCATCTTATGACATGGTACGTATTGGTGACTGGATTGAAATGCCTTCGCTCAATGCGGATGGCGATGTCATTGATATGTCATTACATACTGTGACTGTTCAGAACTTCGATAAGACCTATACGACTATTCCAACCAATAAACTCGTTACTGATACCTTTAAAAACTGGCGTGGTATGAGTAATGCAGGTTGTCGTCGTATGAAACGCTCTTTATTCATCGACCAAAGCAGCGTGCATTTTATGACAGATGAGGAACAGCAAAAGCTCAAAGACTTCTTGTTGCTAGACCAATATTTAGACGCTAAACAATCTGAAATTGATGAATTCAATAAACAACTGAGTAATCAATCGCGTTATAACAAACGTCGTTTAACGAATCTTGGTACGTTTAGAGCCTATGTAGAATTTTATTTACGTCAACACAAAGGCATTGCTCAAAATCAAACGATTCTAGTTCGCCAAATGCAGCCAACCAGTGAAGGTTTACCTTTAGAAATCTATGCATTTACCAATACTATTGCATGGGCTTCTTATGAAGCGATTCAGTCAGATATTTTTGACCATCTAATCGCAATCGTCCCAGAATTTGGATTGCGAGTTTATCAAGCCCCTTCTGGTTATGACTTTCAAGTGATGACAACAGAACAGAAAGAGCATGCATAACGTTTAAATTAATGAGAATCTGCTTTTTAGCAGATTCTCTTTTAACGGTGCTGAAAACTAATCACAAAGAATATTTAATTTCTGAGAATAGTAATCCGTAGAGACTTTTAGATCAGACATCAATTTTTCTTTTGTATAGTCCTTCGGTGCTAACTTAAGTAAAGCGGGTACATATTGAGACTCATACAATTCAGGATAATCCTTACAAAGTACGCGTGTTTGCTCTTCTTTCGGTGTGTCAGGATTGTCTAATGTATCCATATATGCTGAAATTTTGTTATCAACAACCTCAAAACTTTCCTGAGCTTTATCGCTTTTAACTTCAGGCTGTTTATTACAACCAACAAATAACATTGACATAAAGCCGATCAACAAAATTCTTTTCATAAGTACATACTTTACTGAAGCTTTTCATAAAAATTAAAACCAATTTATACTGAAAAAACAGCAAAGGCTATGGTTTTCCTGTGGGCTTTATCCATTTACTATAAGTAAATTTCGGGTGGATAAGGCGTATCATCTGTAATTGCTGTATACGGCGTATTTCCAACATAAAAAGTATTCGGTAATTGAGCTGCGTCAATCACGATGGAGTCAGCCATAACTTGGGGATATGCCCAAATAAATTGCTTCATTAATTCCAACGAATCGTTATTACTCATATCACCGAAGACTCGCTGCCAAATCGGTGTTCGATATGGTTTGGTTTTATCAAAACCGTAGACATGAGCAATCGTTTCATCAGGAACAAAACCAGCCAAATAAGCCACTTTATTTTCAGGATAATTCAGATCTTGAGTCGGTATCGTAGAAACTGCCTGATAGGCTGTATTTAATCTAGCTTCTAATATCCAGTCATAAGCTTCGGTCATAATAAAATCAAAGTTTGGATAACTATAATGTTCACTTGGATAATTAATATCTGTGACAAGCGTTTCTATTTCCGTCCGAATGGTAGGGAAAAAGATCAATGGACATACTTGAGCCGATGGATACTGTGCTTTAACAGTGCTGCGAATATCACGACAGGTCTGTCCTAATTTATTTCGCAACCATGCCTTGAATTCATCATATGGCGTGCCTGTTTTATTCATTGCCTCATAAATCGTTCCCAGATCAGGCGCATACAAGCCCGTATCTGCATTAAAGGCAAGTTTAGTCTGATAATCATAGATACAAGGCAAATTGCTACCTTGGTTATACCACCACCACGGTTCTCCTATTTGCATAAATACATCACATCCGCCTATATTCATCATATCTGCGAACTCAACAAATACTTTATTTAGATACGCCAATGCACTTTGATCCGACATGCTAAAAAAATAACTCGGAGGCTCGTAACCTGTTCTCCCTAAATTATTCTTCCAATCACGCTGCGCCCAAAATTCATTGGCTCCTAATGAATACATTTCAAAACTGACACCAAATATGGGCTGCATTCCAACATTATGCAGCGCTTCTGCAAAATGCTCATGCCACTTACGGGCACATGGATTGACTACATTTTCATTGGTTGTCAATGTATCTGGTATTTGCCACTTGCCAATATCACTTTGCCATGACATCTCAGGATATTTAGACATTCCACAGTAATGATTAACAAAGCCCTGATAGCCCAATGCAGCCATATTACTAACGATACGCTTAGGGTTTAAATCATAGTGATCATCATAACTGCTACAAATTCCATAATCATGAGGTGCTATAGAAACTCGCTTTAGAACAAGTTTTGCATTCACACCTGTTGTTACAGAATTAGTGATACGAATATATCCATCTTCTGCTTGCGCTAACGGAATTGTTGAATGTCCGTTATAACTAGATGTAAATCCTGAAAATGAAATCCGCTGAATATTGCTGACAGGAAAGCTATCCGTGGCTGAAAACCCTGCTTTTACTGAATCCCAATCAATTTGAATATGCGATGTTCTTGAACTTGGCTGATTTGCATAATTAAACAACACCACGTAAGCGACTTTAGTCTGATCATTTTCAGTATATTGAATCGTTAATGTGGGCGTGAGTGTTTCATTATTTAACACAGGCATAGAGGGTGATAACTCAATATCAAAATCCCAAACCATCCCTGAATAATCATACTTCGTCTCATAAGCTAAAAACTGATGATCTTTACTGTCATGAGAATCCCAACTAACTCCGACGAGGTCAGTCGTTGCCCGTGAACGAAAAGATGCCTCGAAACCATTTTCATAATCAGTGATTGCAAATGACATTGTTTGTGGGCCATCAACACGCCAATACATCGGACTAAATCGATCAATGA